>JAHDFQ010000144.1 GCA_020628085.1 Saprospiraceae bacterium | reverse complement strand
TCGTCTGAAACGGCATTTTTGATATGACCAGAAAAAACAACTTGCGTTGCAAACAAAGGAAGGGTACAAATTAAAAAAGCAAGTGTCAATAATGGATTGTATGTAGATTTCATATAGTATTTTAATCTAGATTCTATTTTTAAACTTTAAGCAAAGTTAATCATTATTCATTCAAAATTAGATCAATTGCTTTTTCTAGTAATTCATCTTTTCCAGCTCGGATACCTTCAATGGTCGGTTGTACTACGACATCTGGAACAATACCAACTCGTTGAGTTTCCTTTCCGTCTGGATAATAGACTCCGATACCCGAAATCATTGTTTGTAGCCCTCCAGGGAGAGGAATTCTTGATACATTCCCATCTGCACCAGCCGTTGTACTACCAATAATGGTCGTATTATCACCTGCTCTGAATGCCATAGCTGTGTACTCTGCTTGACTTTGAGAGATTTCGTTGACAATGACAATTAGTTTTCCATTGTAATATTTTTTTCCACTCGGTATTTCCAATTTTTCTGTAAAAGTAAATTCTCCTGGATTTCCTATGTTTCCTTTGGTGAATTTTACAAACGGAGTAGGAGAGTCAACGAAAAATGACCCTAGTCTAAAAGGAGCAAAGGCGGATGGATAATTTCGTATGTCAATGATAATTCCCTTTGTTTCACTAAATTCTTCTTTTATTTTAGAAAAATCTTCATTCTGAATAGAGGCTAACGTTAAATAACCGATGTTTTGATCGAGCATTTTATAACATAAGTCGTCATTTTTCTTTAATTCAGTATTATTACTTTTAGATTCATATGACATAAATAATAACTCTTTGGAATACAGTTGTAGCGTTTCAGACTTTAAAGTGGCATTTTTATCTAAAAACTGGATGTCTATTTTGTCGGATGTTGAACGTAATAAATCTGAAGATAAATTTCTTAAACGAGTGGGTTGGTTAGAAGCTGGGTAATAATCTGATTTTTCTTTTATTAATTGTTGAATAGATTTTCCATTAATTTTAGTAATTACATCTCCGATTTCAAGTTCTGTTTTGCCTTGTAGTTCTAGCGTGTAAAATGCTGTAATGACTAACTGGTTTTCTAAAAATCGAACCTTTAAAGGTGGGTAGTATTCACCTTTCCATTCATTTATTTTATTTCCACCACGCCATAAGTTTGCATGTGTATCTTTTATTTCTCCAATGATTTTTAGCGCAGCTAATTCGTATGTAAGTTCATTTTTAGCATTAATGAAAATAGGGATATACTCTTCTAAAACAAGATTCCAATCTTTATCGGTCAGATGCTTATATGGAAAATAATATTGAATCATATTCCAATACCTATACAGAGATAGTAGTCTGAATCCTTCATCTGGATAAGAAATGTTTTTATAGGCACTTTCATTTTTGAAAATAGGATTTCCTACTCCTGGAGCCATTTCTATGTAATGATGTTTTTCTTGATTTCTGTTTTGGTAGATTGAAGATAATTTGCTTTTTAAAGTAGTTGACAGAGGGTCTATCCAATCTAAGTCAGGTTTTAAAAAGGCATTGTTATCGACGGGTTTGCAATTAGAACATTTTTTGATTGCACCAAATTGATCTATCCAATGGATTAATGCTGTATCCCTTTTTTTTGTGTCCATTACTTCTAAGTATTCAGGCAAAAATCGGAATAATTCATAATCCCAATTGTAATCGCCTTTAGCAATGGCTGGATGATGGTATTTTAGAAACCCCCACACTTTTCCAAGTAATTCTAGGTTCGTAATCAGCTGAGGTGTTAAAGCTGGTATTTCAATATGAGAACCATTGTCAAATTCTTTGTCTAGCTGTGCTTTGGTTAATTTAATTTCAGTTTCTTGAAGAGTTTGTATATCTTTTCCATCAATACTTAACGTGAAATCATCGAACCATACTTCGCCCTTACCTGTAAGGATACCCGCAACAAAAATTGTTTGAGCTTCTTCGGGATAGTTTAGCGTAATACTATATTTTTTCCAATCTTTAGTGCCAGTGATTTGTTGATTTTTCATGTTGTTGAACTCTAACGATCCATTTTCACCGTCAATACGCAATAACAAACCAGCATGACCGTTTTGAACATCTTTTGTTTTCATCCAACCGTCTAATTGAATGGATTTTCCTTTATATTTTGATGGAATTCTATAAGCAATACTACCAAATGAACTTCCTGTCGCATCGGAAGTTATTTTACCTGCCTTTTGCCCAGAATAAGATAAGGAATCAATCGTTAGATCGTAGTTTCCCCACATAAACCATCCATCAGAAAGGTTTTCAATATTTGTTTGATTTTCAAATCCTAAATTAAACTTATCGATTTTCTGGGCTTGACACCCAAAAAAGAAGAATATGGTTAGTAAAGTTAGCAGTTGTTTCATTGTTTTTGATTTGAAATATTATGTTTTTGAATACGCTACACCATCTCTTCTTTCATCACCTTTGGATACATATTGATTACCTTGTTTATAAATACTATGAACACCACCAAAAAACATAGAAGTATCTTTCCAAGCCAACACTTTATCATCAATTTCTTTTGAATGAAGAGGCGACTCAAAGCCATATTCAATATTAAAAATACCATGTTCTAAATGTAAACGTGGAAAATCAGTGGCTTCGTTTAATGGAAGTTCATAATTTATCAAATAATTTAATACTTGCATGATAGCAGATGGAATGCGACTTGCGCCGCCAGAGCCTGTCACAATTATCGGTTTTCCAAATGTATCTACCACGATAGTAGGTGCCATCATAGAGGAAAGGCGGATATTGGGTTGCCATGAGTGATAACCGTCTGGCATTAAGGACAATTCGCCTAACATATTATTCATATGGATATTCGTTCCATCTACAAAATTTGAAGAACCTTCACCAATAGTTGTGGTCAAAGCAACAGCATTTCCCCACTTATCTATGATGTTAAAATGTGACGTGCTTCCGTGTTTGTTAGAAGAAAGAGCGGGCGAATATTCAAAATTTGGCACAATTTTTCTGATAGCAGCATAGAGTTCTTTGGTGGATTTTCCAATGCGAACTACTTTTTTCATTGCTTGATAAACCTCTAATATATGAGCATAACTTTTCGGACTTTTTTTGGGATCAATCTTTCCCAGATAATGTAACAATAATATTAAAATACTTCCTCCGATTGATGGTAACGGATTCGTTAGTACAGAAGTATTATTATAATTATAGGAAAGTGGTTTTCGAATGATCGTTTTGTAATCATCGAAATCTTTTTGGGTTAACAGACCACCTTTCTTTTTGTGTGTATTGATGATGTTGTTAGCTACTTCACCTTTATAAAAAGCAGCTTTGCCTTCAGTACCCATATAATCCAGAAAGTCAGCGAGTAAAGGCATCTTGATGCGATCGCCTTTTTGTACTAATTTTCCATCAATAAAAAAAGACGCTGCTTGAGTAGAGGCTTCAAATATTGGACGAAGTAAACCAATATCGTGTCCTTGAAATGAATCGACGATGACACCGTTTTTAGCTGCTGCTATGGCTGGCAAAACCAGTTCTTTCATCGGAATCGTACCAAAATGTTGGTGCATGGTGAAAATACCATCAATACTTCCAGGTGTTGCTGTTGAACCAGTTCCGATATAGAATTCTTCCTTGGTATCACCGAAATCTACCAAGATTGGAAAAAAATCTAGGTCAGAAGCAGGGCGTTTAATTTGAGGTGTTTGACAAAAAAAATCGAATAAATAAGCCTTTTTGTTGGCAGTATATATATTAGCAAACGCACCACCGCCTCCAGAAGCCATACAGGGTTCAGCGATCCAAGCAACTAGAAAAGCTGCAATAGCTGCGTCGATAGCGTTGCCACCAGATAATAAAACATCAGCAGCCGTTTGTTTTGTGAGATGATGTCCAGCAGAAATGGCGATGTTATTCATGTATGAAATGTCAATTAAGGATTTGTTGTTGAAAGACAATGAACACTTTCATTTGCACAAAAGTAATTAAAAGCATTACTTTGATATATAAAAGGTGCTAAAAAATTGTATTTTGCATCATGTTAAAAGATCGAATAGATCCGTTAATAGAACTACAAACAGTATGACACAAAAGAACAATTGGGTAATAAACACGAATGCTAGTCAAATAACTGCATATAAAAATTGGTATAGCTCCATTTCATGGTTGGTTGGTGCGAGTGCTGGTTTTTGGAATATTTTTACAATGTATGTATTGTATAAAGTTTTTATAAAACAAGGTTTTTATTCCCCTCAATTTCTAACTGTTGCCCTTATTTTTGGTATCGTAGCCATTGCTTTAACCTATTATTCTGCTTCTCATTTTTTGAATAAAACAATTGTATCTGTCGAAAAAGATCAAATAGTCGTAAAAGATAGTCCGCTTCCTGCCTTCAATGATAAAAAGATTGATAGCCAAAACATCGATCAAGTCTTCATCACTCAAATAGAAGGTAAACAACTTGGAACAGTTCAAGATTTTTATGAATTAAAAGCAAAGTTGAAAGATGGAGAAACGCAAATTCTTATTCCCTACACATACAAACTGCCAGAAGACAAAGCACTTGATTTAGAACAAAAAATGGAATCCTTTTTGGGTATTTCAGATGCCTATGTTCGAGGTGAATATATAGAACCAGTTCCAACTAATTTTGAGAAAATTCAGCAGAAACCCAAGCGTGTTTCAATGGAGGATTCTTATATTTATAATTCAAAAATTGAAGACTGGATTTTTATAAAAGAGCATCACCAAATTATACATATTACACAGTATGATTGGTCAAATGGCGATACCGATAAACTGTATCAGACCATGAATGAAAGTGAAAAAGAACAACTCTTTTATTTAGATCGGAATAAAGGTTTGTTGAATATTTATAGTGAACATGCTATTCCTTTGTCAGAAGTCATTCATTTGAATATTAATTCAAAAGCACCAGCCACATCCTTTGACTACCAAAATCAACTTTTTACACTCGATCAGGTATATGAAGGAAATGCCTTTTATGATGGTCAAAAAGGAGCAACCGAGACGAAACAATTGGTTTATTTTTCTGAAAATAAGAACCAAATGATTCGAGTAGTATTTAATGGGACTTCACCATTTTACTTTTTAGGTTCAAAGATGAAAGCTGTTGATTTTGAAGAATTAGATACTGATGTTGACCAGCTTGATTTGAATATCTCTGTAAAGGAAAAAAGTTTAGATTTGCTAGATCGAGATTTTGTGTAAACTTTAATCTAAATTCCCCTGTTTATGGATTTGAGTTATATTCTAAACCAACTTGGTGAAGATCGAGAACATTACTTCAATGCTGTTGCTCCGCCAATTATTCAAACCAGTAATTTTGCTTTCCACTCAGTCGATCACATGCGGCAGTGCTTCGCCGATGAAATGACGAATCATTTGTACTCCCGAGGAAATAATCCTACGGTTGCCATTTTAAGAAAGAAATTAGCTGCTTTAGAAAAGGCAGAAGATGCGTTGGTATTTAGCAGTGGTGCAGCAGCAGTTGCCAATGCCGTTATTGCTAATGTCCAATCTGGCGACCATATTGTTTGTATTAAATCTCCATATAACTGGACGTTTCAATTATTAGATAAATTCTTAGCTCGTTTTGGAGTAACACATACCTTTGTAGATGGAACAAATCTTCAAGAAATTGAGTCAGCGATTCGTCCTGAAACCAAAGTGCTTTATTTAGAATGTCCAAGCTCTCTGACGTTTGAATTACAGGATTTGGCGGCTTGTGCTGAAATCGCCAAACGACACCGTTTAGTTTCCATGATTGATAACAGTCATTGTTCACCTTATTTTCAAAATCCGATAGTATTAGGTATAGACATTTCTATCCATTCGGGTACTAAATATTTGAATGGACATAGTGATGTAGTGGTAGGAGTGGTCTGTGGAACAAAAGCGATGATTCGTAAGATATTTGAGTTAGAATATATGACTTTGGGTGGGATTTTACCTGCAAATGAAGCCTTTTTAGTGATACGAGGTTTACGGACATTAGCACTCCGAATGCAACGTAGTGAGGATAGTTGTCGAAAAATTGCCATGTTTCTAAATCAACATCCTAAAGTTGAAAAAGTACATTATCCCTTTTTAGAAACGTTTCCTCAGTATGAATTAGCTCAACGTCAGATGCGAGGAAATGGTGGCTTATTTTCAGTAGAGTTGAAAACTGACTCGATGGAAAAAGTAGAGCAATTTGCGAATGCTTTACAACGTTTTCTATTTGCGGTTTCTTGGGGAGGACATGAATCCTTAGTTTTACCAATTTGCGGATTATTCAATATTCCTGAAAAAGATGACCCCAATCTACCATGGAATTTAGTCCGATTTTATATTGGTTTAGAAGATCCAAACGTTTTGATTAATGATTTAGAGCAAGCGATTGAATTGTTGTAGGCATTCATTCTTCAAAAAAGACCTTTTCAAACGTGCGTCTGAAAGGGTCTTTTTTGTATTAAAAAACAAATAATATTCCTACTTTTGAAAAGTATTGATGGTATTTTCAATAATCGTACAACACGCATCTAGTTGTTCATCATTGATAACTAAAGGTGGTGCAAAACGAATAATATTTCCGTGTGTTGGTTTGGCTAGTAATCCATTCTCTTTTAAGGCTACACATATATCCCAAGCAGTTGAACTATCCTCAGTATCATTAATAACAATAGCATTTAAAAGACCTTTTCCACGAACCAAAGTAACTAAGTCAGATTGTTCAGCTAATTTCGCCATTCTAGCACGAAAAACCTGACCTAAACGATCTGCATTTTTAGCCAATTCTTCATCTCGTACGACTTCTAATGCTGCCATCGCAACAGCGCATGCTAGTGGATTTCCACCGAACGTAGAGCCGTGTTCTCCAGGTTTGATACATAGCATAATATCATCATTAGCAAGCACAGCCGAAACAGGAAAAACACCACCCGACATCGCTTTTCCTAATATCAAAATATCAGGTTTTACTTCTGGATTATTCTCACAACCTTTGGAGCAATTACAGTTTCCGCAAGTTGCTAATAAACGACCAGTACGAGCAATACCCGTTTGAACTTCATCAGCTATAAAAAGTACATTATTTTCTTTACATAAAGCAGCAGCTTTTTTCAAATAACCATCATCTGGAACAAAAACACCTGCTTCACCTTGAATAGGTTCTACCAAGAAACCAGCAACCGTTTCATCTTTAAGGGCTTCTGCTAAAGCATCTAAGTCATTGTATGGAATAACGGTTAAGCCAGGCATATACGGCCCAAAACCTTTTGTACTTGAAGGGTCAACAGAACCAGAAATAATAGCCATGGTACGTCCGTGAAAATTACCAGACACAAAAATAATTTTTGCTTCATTGGTTGGAACTCCTTTTTTCTCATAAGCCCATTTTCTACATAGTTTCAAAGCTGTTTCAACAGCTTCAACACCTGTATTCATAGGTAGTACTTTATCATAATAAAAGTATTCTGTGACATATTTTTCATACTGACCGAGTAAATCGCTATGGAAAGCTCTTGAAGTTAAGGTCAATTCCTTTGCCTGCTTAATTAGTGCGTCAATGATTCTAGGATGACAGTGACCTTGATTGACCGCTGAATATGCAGATAAAAAGTCAAAGTATTGTTTGCCTTCAACATCCCACACATGTACACCCTCACCTTTCGCCAATACAACAGGAAGGGGATGATAATTATGTGCACCATATTTATCTTCCATTTGAATCAAATCCTGTGATGATAGCATTGTATCTGGAGTCATACTTCGTTAATTTAATTTGTGATTATGATGGTCTCTTTTTAAGAAAATTTTTTAAAAAGAACCTTGAGATTATTTTTTAGATTTCTTTAAATATTTATCAACATGAACGTATTCTAGATCAAAAGCTTGCGCTACACCTTCGTAAACAACGTCTCCTTTAATAATATTAAGACCTAAACGTAAATCTTTATCTTGTTTACACGCCTTTTTCCATCCTAGATCAGCTAATTTAATAGCATAAGGTAACGTGGCGTTAGTTAAAGCTAGGGTAGAAGTGTATGGAACAGCTCCTGGCATATTAGCAACGCAGTAGTGTACAACATCATCAATAATAAACGTCGGATCTGCATGAGTTGTTGGTCTACAAGTTTCAATACAACCACCTTGATCTACTGCTACATCTACCAAAACCGTACCCGGACTCATTTCTTTAAGCATTTCTCGTTTAATCAGATTAGGGGCTTTTGCACCAGGTATAAGTACAGCACCCACAATCAGATCGTGTGTTTTAATCAATTGACGTATACTATACTCGCTGGAATATAAAGTTACCACATTAGGTGGCATAATATCGTTCAACTGTCGGAGTCTAGCTAAGTTTATATCCATTATAGTAACATGTGCTCCCAAACCTGCTGCCATTTTAGCAGCTTGTGTACCTACAACTCCGCCACCCAAAATAAGAACTTTTCCAGGAGGGACACCAGGAACGCCACCAAGTAACACACCACGACCTTTTACAGGTTTCTCTAAATATTTTGCACCTTGTTGGATTGCCATTCGACCGGCAACTTCTGACATTGGAATCAATAAAGGTAAACTACGATCAGGTAACTCTACTGTTTCATATGCTAAGCAAATAGACTTACTTTTTATCATTGCCTCTGTCAAAGGTTGGTGCGAAGCAAAATGGAAATAAGTAAAAACCAATTGATTTTCTCTAATCAAATCATATTCTTGTTCAATCGGTTCTTTCACTTTAATAATCATTTCTGCAATTTCATATACAGATTCAATATCGGGTAACATATTTGCACCAGCATTGATATATTCAGTATCTGTAAATCCACTACCTAGACCTGCACTTGATTGAACATATACTTTATGTCCTCTTCTATTCAGCTCGAATGCACCTCCTGGAGTCAAAGCCACTCTATTCTCATTATTTTTTATTTCCTTAGGAACACCAATGACCATAATTTATTAGGTTTTAGTTGTTTTAAAATTTATTTTTGTTTGAAGTAGAATTATTCAAATTTAATATTGGCAAAGATAATTTTATTTATGTTTACTTCGTATTATTAATAGGAAAATCTGTGTTTCAATTTTTGAAACAAATACCATTGTAAATATATATTTTCTTTGTTACTTTGATAAATGAAAAAAATCGGATTATTGTCAGATACACATAGTTTTTTGGATGATAATATTTTTAAATATTTTGAAAATTGTGATGAAATCTGGCACGCTGGTGATGTTGGAGATGTTTCTGTCTTAGAAAAATTGGAAGCGTTCAAACCTGTTGTAGGAGTTTACGGTAATATTGATGATCGTTCAATACGGAACAAACTACCATTAAATCAGCGGTTCTTTTGTGAAGGGATAGACGTCTTTATGACTCATATCGGTGGCTACCCAGGTCGATATACCAAGCGAGTTAAAGACATAATAGAACAGAATCCACCCTATTTATATATATGTGGACATTCTCACATTTTAAAAATCGTTCCTGATAAAAAAAATAATGTTTTGCATATGAATCCAGGGGCTTGCGGTCATCATGGTTTTCACCAAATGCGAACGATTATTCGGTTTGACATAGCTGATAAAAAAATTGAAAATCTCGATGTGATTGAATTAGGAGCTAGAGGTACTCTTAAATCTAAATAAAAATCGAGGAACAACTATTTGATTGTTTTTTACTATCCTTAATAAAAGAAAATATCAATTAAAATCTTAAAATAAGTTTAAAAAGTGACATTTTAGTTAAGATAGAGTCTAAAAATTGATGAAATAATACATCCCTTTTGTATCTCATTTAAAAAAGTCTTATATTGCGAGGATTATTGTATTACTTCCCAATTTATAGGATAAATATAATCCTGTATCCCTTTCCATACTACCGATAATTTATTAACCGATTACATTTTTGTTTGATTAGTAACAACCTAGTTGTTGCTCATTTTTTTGTGAAGTTTGATAAATCAAACTTCTGCAATCCATTTGTATATAATAATCTAAATTTTTTGTATTAACTCATTTAATAGAGTCTTTAAAGACTTCAAAAAGTATGTTTAATAATTTTATTATGGAAAAAACTTACAATTTAATCAAATTAGGTATCAAAAAGATGCTTTGCCTTTTCTTACTCTTGTCAGTAGGTGTATCTACTTTTGCACAAGGTTCATTTGAACTGGTTGTAGCCGCCACCACAGCGACTTGTGAAGTTGCCACTGATGGAACTGCTTATGTAGAATCTCAAACAGGTGGGGTAGAACCATTAACTTATTTGTGGAACGATGGTCAAGATTTCGTAGTTGCTTATGATTTACCGTTAGGTACTTATACAGTGACGGCAACAGATGCAACAGGGGCAACAGCAGTAGGGTCAGCGACTGTGGTTTTAGCACCAGAAAGTATCTGGTTGATGCCTACAAGTACTGCTGCCACTTGTGGAGCATGTAATGGAACAGCTAATCCGATGGCTATGTTGGGTGTACCACCATACACCTATGAATGGTCTGATGGTCAGACAACAGAAACGGCAACTGGTCTTTGTCCAGGAACTTACGGTGTTACGGTTACTGATACACAGGGGTGTGTGGGTATTGATGATAATGTGGTGGTTGAAGATGGTGGAAATGAAATTCCTGAAGCTGGAGATATTTCTACCAATGATAATACAACTGTTTGTGTTCAAGATGGAACACCTGATCCGATTACAATTATTGTAGAAGGAGCTTCTGAAGATGCTACATTATTATATGTTGTTACTGATGAAAACGGTGTAATCGTTGCTACTTCAAACGGACCTAATTTCGATTTTGAAATGGGAACAGGTGGTGTTGGAAATATTTATTTAGTAGCTTATTTTGGTACCATTACAAATGCATCTATTGGTGATAATATTGATGATATTGAAGGGTGTGTCGATATTGCTGGACCAGTAGAAACAGTACGAATTGAAGTAACTCCTTATGATATTTCAACTGATGATGCAACAACTTTTTGTGTATCTGATGGGGCAGAAAATACTGTTACTGCTACTGCCGAAGGTGGTTCTGGAGACACAGATGCAGCTTGGATAATAGTAGATGCAGATTTAAATATTCTAGGAATTCCTGGTGGATCAACTTTTGATTTTACCAATGTTCCTGCTGGTGTATGTTATATACATTATGTAAGTTGGAATGGAGATATAGATGGCTTAGAAGTTGGTGAAAATGTTGCCGATTTAGAAGGTTGTTTGGCTGTAAGTGCAGGAATTGAAGTTAACAGAGTTGATGTAACAGCCTCAATTGAGGTGGTAGCTAACATTTCTCAGTGTGGTGCAGCTGATGGTTCTTTACAAGTAGTTGTTGAAGGTGCAGAAGACTTTAGCGTTGAATGGAGTAATGGAGCAACTACTGAAGTTATCGATGGTTTAGAAGAAGGTACTTATAGTGTTACCGTTATGGATGCGGATGGTGCATGTACGGTTACTGAAGAAATATCAATTTTTGATGACGGAATCGATATAGGAGACTATGTATGGTTTGATAACAATGAAAACTGTTCACAGGATCACTATGAAAATGGAGTAGCTTTCGTACCAGTCGATTTATACAGTGTTGGTGAAGACGGCATCGCTTGTAACGAAGATGATGTTTTGATCGCATCCACAGGAACAAATGCAGATGGATTTTATTTATTTGAGTGTGTACCAGTAAATGCAGGCGTACACTATATTCAATTCAATGCCTTAGCTGTTCAGCCAGATTATATGTATTCTTGCCAAAACGAAGCGGATGATGCTATTGATAGTGATGTCGACCCAGAAACAGGTAAAACAGATCCTTTCGATGTAGAATTAGAAGATATTTTAACGATTGATGCAGGTATTTTCCCTATATGTAACGACCTAAATTGGGGTGGTCAAATCGGACCCGATCAAACTATTTGTCCAGGTGAAGTAGCGGCTACAATTGGCAACGTTATTTCTGCTGGTGGAGGTGGACAACGTCCAATCGAATACTTATGGATGTGTACAACTGACGTTTCTAATTTAGGAAGTGTGGCTAACTGGACGATTATTCCTAACTCAAACAGTGCTTCTTTAGAGCCAGGTCCAGTATATTCAACTAAATACTTTATTCGTTGCGCTCGTCGTATGATGTGTGATCAATTTATTGCTGAATCAAATGTAGTGACAATTGAAGTTGTTAGTTGTGGAACGGATAATGATAATGCGTTTAATATTTCATCTAATGTAAATTCAACCAAGTCAGTTACAGTTTATCCAAATCCTATGTCAGATGTTTTAAATATTGAGACAACTACAGGAATGGATTCAGATGTAACGGTTGACTTAATGAGTTTAGATGGTAAGTTAATTCAAACACTAACGTTGGATAAAGATGCTTTACAGACAGAGCAAATTAGCACATCTGATTTACCTGAAGGTACTTACTTTGTGAAAATTACAGATGCGCAAGGAAATGTGGAGACTGTAAAAGTAGCTAAAGTGAAGTAATTAGGTAGTCAGTCAAAATTACTTGTGCAAAAAAATCTGCCGTCATAAAAAGAGTAAGTAATTGACCCCGAGTCCTCGGGGTTACGAACCCTGCCCGACGCAGGCTGGGATTTTTTGACGGATTAATAGATTTGTTTTGTACTAATTTTACTGACGAACTACT
>JAHDFQ010000006.1:44324-67253 GCA_020628085.1 Saprospiraceae bacterium | reverse complement strand
TCGCTACACGTTTGGCAAGGCGCACAGAAACCACCACAATCTATACCTTCTTCAAATTCACTTTTCACTCCATCCCCACAATCGGTAGTAGGCGGTGCAATATTAGCTGTAGACAAAACATAGAGTCCGCTCTGTATATCAGAACCAATGATTGTTCCTGAAGGAAAAAATGGATAAACACCCCATGCACCGTTGTAGCCTGAATAGCCATTTCCATTATTCGCTGTATATGTGTCATAATAACCTGTTAATACTACATTATTAGGGTCAGTAATATCAAACATCGTAATTCCATCTTCATAGGATGAAGTGATTAGATAATTATCAACAATGAAAGGATTATGATAAATATTATTTGCAGCTGATAATTCTAACGGATCTTTAAATGTGCTTACTAATGTTAGATTATTATTAACAGCATCTGTAATATCAATAACTCCCATTGGTAGACCGGCTGGAACTTCTTCCGCATAAATGACTTTGGTTCCATCTTCCGTAATCCAACTACTATGATTGTAACCACCAGTAACGATAGATGCCTGAAAAGTTGGCGATGCAGGATTATTTACATCTAAAATATAGAAACCATCATATCCTGATGAAGCATATGCAATATTATCTTGTACAAAAATATCATGTATGTATCCACCTGGTACTGACCCGTTGAATAAAACTGGAGGGTTAATCGGATTAGCTGCAATGTCATAAATAATCAAGTCATTTGCATTTGATCCAACTACATACAATTTACCATTACAAGCATCAATATAAATATTATGTGCCTTTCCAAAAACCGTATTATCTTGGTTTGCTTTAACAATAGCACCACTGGGTAATGCACTCATATCAAATATCATTAAACCTTCTGTGCCAACATCTGCTACTGCATATACATAACGATCGTAGGTTTTGAAATCTCGCCACGAAGAATTGGCACCTGAAATACCTGTTGCTGACCAGTTTCCATCGAATTCAGCAACTAAAGTTGGAGCAGCAGGATTAGTCACATCTATAAAATGTACTTTTGTTCTTGATCCAATAACGGCATATTCATTATTCTGATCATCGACATAGCCCCAAATATCATTGTATGCTACAGTAGCTCCGTCCCAAGTTCCTTCAAGGTTCATATTCCATGCTATTGGATAAGTGCACGCTGGACAATTTGTTCCACCACAATCAATACCTGTTTCGTCACCATTTTGGATGCCGTCGTTACAAGTTGGACAAGCTGGACAGGTTGATCCACCACAATCCACATCCGTTTCATCTTGATTTTGAATACCATCGTTACAAGTCGGACAGGCAGGACATGTCGAACCACCGCAATCAACGCCTGTCTCGTCTTGGTTCTGAATACCATCTGTACAGGTTGGAAGAACAGTTGTCAAACAGAAGTTTGTTGTATCTCCAGTTGTAAATGTAGCCCCAGATGCCAGCACTACATTATTATCAATATCCGTTAACGTGTACCCTCCATTTCCATATTGACAACAAAGACCGTCGCCAAAAGAATCATTAATTTGTAAATCATAACAACCATCAGCAATACAAAAAATAAAATCTATGGTACTACCATCAGGTTCGTTTGCGTAATTTCCTCCTGAATGAATATCTATTCCCATATCATCGACTATTTCCCAACTAATATCTTCTGGATAATTATCGAATGTAATTGATAAGCTAACATTGGTACCGCTACAAGGACATAGCGCACAATTAGAACCACCGCAATCCACACCAGTTTCATCTTGATTTTGAATACCGTCATTACAGGTTGGGCACGCAGGGCAATTTGGTCCACCACAATCTATTTCTGTTTCTCCTTGGTTTTGAATACCGTCATCACAGGTCGGACACGCAGGGCAATTTGGCCCACCACAATCTACGTCCGTCTCTCCTTGATTTTGTATACCATCATTACAAGTAGGACAAACAGGACAAGTCATTCCACCACAATCTACACCAGTTTCATCTTGATTTTGAATACCGTCATTACAGGTCGGACAGGCTGGACAAGATGTACCACCACAATCCACGCCAGTTTCATCACCATCTTGAGTTCCATTAGTACATTGAGCATTTTCAACAATCGTCGGGGTGTCTAAATCGTCACTAACAGCAAAACCTCCATCAGCTACTAAATTTGCCGTATTGGGTATGAAGGCACGAAGATCATTTAATGTAATATCATCAATAAACCAACCATTTCCTGCCACAGATTGATCGCAGTGCATCCAAAAACGAATACTTGCTACTTGATCTGCAAAAGCACTTAAATCAACAATGGTTTGTATATATCCACCGCTATTTCCAGAAAAAGCAGGTTGGTTCGCATTATTATTAATAGTACTATTATATCCATTTTGTGTCATAAACGGTCCCAGGTCAGTCCACGAAATACCTCCATCAGTTGTAATTTGTACTAATCCACCATCCCAAGTTACTTCAGTGTCATAATTATGAAAAAAAGTTAATTGAGAAGTTGCATCCAGAACTACGGGACTCGCTAATTCTAAATATTGAGCCAAAGGTTGACCTATATCGGGTGCAAACCAAGCATTTGCGCCAGAATTTGGATTAGTGGTGTTTGTAGACCAAATACCAAGACCTGAATTAGAACTTGTAGCATTCCAATTGGCTGTTCCATTTTCTACATCGTCGTTAATATTAGGAACAAGTGTTTGAAATCCTGCATCAATACTAACGGAAAAAGAACGGGTTAGTGTAGCACCAGGTGCAACTGTAGCGATAGTGGGGAAGGTAACCACTCCGCCTGATGCTGTTCCCCCGTCACTTGCAGAACTCGCTACATAAGTAGTGTTGGTGGGCAAATCATCTGAAATAATTACATTTGTAAATGTTTTATTACATAAAGGGGGATTGGTTACAGAAATAGTATACGTTAGTATATCTCCGTTTGTAGCATTGGCCAAATCAACTGTTTTTTCGATAGTCAAACCAGGGGTTTCAAATGATTCTGTTCCGTCTCCTTTACTTCCAGAACTTCCTTGATCGGCATTGATTCCTAATCCACGTTTCGCAAAAGCTTCCCAGATTAAACACTGATTTGCACCACCATACAAGGCTTGATCGGCAGCTAAAATAGCGTCTCTACCGTCTACAAAACCAGGACTACAAGGCTGTAATTTCATTCCTTCTGTGACAAGAGCCATTGCCATATTATTTCCACCTGTTCCTGCATAAAAATCGGTGTCAAAACCATATTCATCAATTAAAGCCCAAGTGACTTCCCAGAGCATTGCACACCAAACTGAACCAACACCATGTGGTGCTACTTCACTTTTAATATCATCGTAAGTATGTGGATTGATCGCTAAATCCGTACTATAAGGATGTGTTCGAATTCCACCACCACTAGGTCCGGCACCTGTTAGCCAAGTTCCCATTCCTCGAGAATCTGTACCAAGGTCACCTGTTTCGATGGTCATCACCATTCCAAACCAATCGCTCCATCCTTCTCCCATTTGCTCTTGATTACTCAAACACCCCGCAGCAGATGCCCCACCAGTCAAACGATTTGAAAAACCATGTCCAATTTCGTGTGCAATAACACCATTATCCAAATCACCATCTCTATTTCCACAAACATACATTTGCATGGTTGGATTTCCTCCATCACTAGGTGTTCCGAAGTTGGCATTACAAGTTCCAGAACCATCTTGAGCTTCCGCAAAAATATAATCACTTCCTGCTCCGCCATTTCCATAATTATTTTCTTGAAAATTTCCACTTGCTTCATCAAATCCATATTGATACCACATGTCATGGAAAATATTTGTCCAATAAAACAGATTAGTGATAGCAGCATCTTCCGACTGATCTGCAGTGCTATAGACCGTATTGATAGGAAAATCAAAATTTAATGCAGCTCCACCATCAGGACTATAGCCTTGATTATCACCATCTTCATACGCGTGGCAATTGTTTCCTTGAGTAATGGTAAATTCTGCTCCAGCAACACCATCTGTATCATGCCAACCGAAGGGAGAAGCCGTTGCATCTTCTGGATCAACAACAATAGAACGAACACCATGATTGGGACTTTCTATTGGGTATGGGTACACATTATATGAACCTGCTAAAGCCGAATTACTCTTGGGTGCAACAGCGTGATGATGTGAACAGTTGTGTTCTAAATGAGGATTGGCATCTTCTGGACATTCTTCTTTGATTCTTGAATAAGGTGCATCTCCAAATTCACAAGACAGCATCCAGTTATTGCGATCTAGAATATCGCCTGTTACGACATCTACACGAATGCTCCACCAATTGGTTTGATCGGGTTCTAAAATAGACAAATCCCAAGCTAGTCTGATTTCACCATTTGGTATTGGTTGATACATCAGTCGAACAGGAATGTCTCGTTTTGAAATATCTTCATTTCTAAACTTTCCAAAACGATCACTTCCCGTTTCATTTTCTATTACTTCTAAATCCTGATTGGTCGTGTATCCATATTTGCTTATGACGGATTGGATTGCATCGGCAGCGGTAAGCACGGGTCTTACATTTTCTATTCTTGTTATTAGTTTAGATTGAAATTTATTATTGATTTTGAACGCTGTTCCGTCTTCTCGTAAATGTACAGATGCAATGGCATTATTAATTAGAACGCCTCTGTATTCTTGCTGGAAATAATAATGTGCAATATTACTAATACGACTCACATTATGATCCATTAACCGAAAATTAGCGACATCTTCTTCGCTTAAATTGAACGTGCTAGCTTCTTGTTTAAGTTGGTTTCTAGCATTGTTGAGTGATCCTTGTGCAGCGATATTCAATGCAGAGCATAGTAATATCACTAACACGAAAAGCAGATTGTTTTTCATGTAAATTTTGTTTAGTTGTCTGAGAAAATCTTATAATTACTGGTTAGGACTTTCTATCATATACCTTTGATATAATAGAAATACGAGAACGGGTTTATATATATCCAAATTAGAATCGTCATTTGAGTAAATTATGACAATCATGTTTAGATGTAAAGACTAATAAGTATGATGCGAATATAAATAGAATTGTATAAACACCCAATTTACAAGTGCTTATTTCGTGACATTATCTAAATAAGAAATTAAATATTATTGTTATTTGTCTCGACCAACTAAGAATTTGTCTAAAACTTGTTTTTCCACATCATACTTTCGACGGGTTTAATAGTGCGCTCAATATACTTGGCGTTTTTCTTTTTATTATAATAGTTTTCAATATCGCCTTCTACCATAAAATAAATCAACTGACCGATAGGCATACCTGCATAAATACGGACGGGTTGTACGCAGGAAATTTCAAGTGTCCAAGTATTACAAAAACCAACATCTCCCTTTCCAGCTGTGGCATGAATATCAATTCCTAGCCGTCCAACTGATGATTTTCCTTCTAAAAAAGGAACGGAATGATGCGTCTCGGTATATTCTTCTGTTACCCCCAAATATAATGTTCCTGGTTGGATGACATAACCTTCTTCTGGAATTTCAATTTCTTCGATTTCGTTGTGTTTTCGAGCATCTAAAACTCGATCTTTATACACCCCGAAGTATTTTCCTAAATGCACATCATAGGAATTTGTTCCCAGACACTTGCGTTGAAAAGGTTCAATGATAATTTGGCCCGTCTCTAAGGCTTCCAGAATTTTAGTATCGCTAAGAATCATATTGGTTGTTGGTTTTTAGAAGTTGATATCCCAAACAATAATACTTCGATCATCACTTGCTGAAATCAAACAATCATGGTGTGTAGACCACAATAACGTATTGACTGAATTGATATGTCCACCATGCCGAGCCGTATCAATCGTTTTTAGTAGTTTGAACGTTGTGGTTTCCCAAATACGAATTGTTTTGTCACGGCTTGCAGTGGCAAATATACTTCCTTTTGGGTGAAAAGCGATACGATTGATGGTAAACCAATGGGCAGGCTGGTTAGAAATACATTGATGGTTATTTTGAGTATCCCAAACTTTAAGATGGGCATCTCTTCCTCCACTCAGTAACTTCGTTTCGTCGGGACTAAAATGCAAAGCAAAAACAGAATTATCATGTGCGTTTACAATATTATTTTTGACAACCATTTCATTCAAATCAACAAAAGAAATGGCGTTGTCACTTGCACCAATGGCTACTTGATTAGTTTTGGGTGCGAAAGCCCATGATCTTAAACTCTCGTGACTCAATTGTAAACTTTCGATACTTCTTCTATTAGCAATATCCCATTTGGTCAGTAAGCCTTTACCACCCAATGTATAGACATAAGCTCCAATTTGGTGAATTCCAAAGATTCCATTTTTATGTAAAGCGATATTCTTCGTCTCATTTGGATTATCCAAATCCACCCAATGCAAACCACCATACATATTCCCTGCTAATACACATTTTTCGTTAGGTAGATTTAATAAAGAAAAAATATTACCGTCAACCTTGGCTATTAATTGTCCATCTTTTGGCTGATTTAAATCCCATTCGACAATCCAACCATCTCCTGCACCCGATAAAAATAAATTAGGTTTATTACCTTTATCTAAAGTATAAACAGCGGCTTTGTGTCCTGTTAGTTGTGCTATTTTTTTTATATTCATGGAGTAAATTCCTATAAAGCAAAGTTATAATATTCAATTGGTCAAAGTTGGCCGATTTCGCCAAAAATAAGCTAACGAAGCGGAAGAAACTATATGCCAAATGCCCCACCAAGCGGCGACCAATGCCATACCTCCCAATCCGTCAAAAAAATTAAAAATAAGAATGAGTGCCAATCCCGAATTCTGAATACCTGTTTCCATACAAATTGCACGAGCATTGTACTCTGATAATTGGCAGGTTTTAGCAAAAAAATATCCCACCAAATAAGCTAGTCCATTAAACACAAAAACGAGGATAAAAATGCCACCTACATAATCCATAATATTTTGAAAATTACTCAGTACTCCACCGATTACAAAACTGATAAAAATTAGCATTGCCAATCTTTGAATCCATTTATCTATTCTTCGAACAATAGTTGGATATTTATGATTCAAGAACATTCCTATTATTAAAGGGATTACTATAATCGTAAAAATAACAATCGCCATTTCTACTGGATCGACGGCAATTTCCTGACGAAGTGCAGCTGTTTTGGGAACAAAACTCGACCAAAATAAAAAGGTAACGGGTGTTATAACAACTGCGCCAACCGTGTTAATGGAAGTCAGCATTACTGAAAGTGCGGTGTTTCCTTTAGAAAGGTGAACGGCGTAATTAGAGATATTTCCTCCGGGACAGGCTGCAATTAAAATCATACCAAGGGCTAAACTTGGTGTTGGATCAAAAACATAAATTAGTCCAAGCGTTAATAGAGGCAGTAGTAATAATTGGGATATTAATCCAACAATAGGTAGTTTGGGCTGCTTGACCAAGCTTATGAAATCACTGACTTTCATATCTAAGGCGATAGCGAACATCAGAAAAGCCAAGCAAAAATTGAGTAGAAAGACTTGGTCTGGATTAAAATTGATTTGTATAGCGTCTATATTCTCCAATATTTTCTTATTTTAGTATCCCTTACTTAATTCCCCAAAAACAAGTTTTTAATTTTTAATGAATAAGCACTTAAAACTAAGGTATTATTATGAACAACCTCCGTATTTATCTATTGTTTTTTTTATTTTCTTTTATTAGCATCCTTCAAGCGCAAACCTATCAAATTGGTGTAGCTAACTTCTCATTCAGCGACCCAGCCAGAAATAACCGAAACGTTTTTGGTGAAATTCACTATCCTGCTAATACCGCAGGTACAAATGTAGCTATCGCTTCGGGACAGTTTCCTGTTATTATATTTGGACATGGTTTTGCGACTAACATCGATCAATATGACGGTGTATATTCTGAAGGGTTGGTTCGGGAAGGTTATATTATTGTTTACCCAGAAACAGAAGGAGGTTTGTTTGGAGTCGATCATGCTGATTTTGGAGATGATCTTTCTTTTTTGGTCGATACCTATCTGGCTGAAAACAACAATTCAGGATCATTTTTCTTCCAAACGATGAATGGTAAAACTGCAGTTATGGGGCATTCTATGGGTGGAGGTTGTAGTTTTTTGGCAGCAGCACAAAACTCAAATGTAACGGCTCATGCAAGTCTAGCCGCAGCCGAAACGAGTACTTCTGCTATTGCAGCGGCAGCTAATATTACGGTTCCTTCTTTAGTGATTGCAGGTGCAGAAGATTGTGTAGCAGGAACAGCGACTAATCAAACGTTAATGTATAATGATCTAGATTCCTATTACAAAGCTTATGTAGAAATTACTGGTGCCAATCATTGTAACTTTGGTGAAGCAGCTGCTTTTTCAAATTGCGTGACGGGTGAAGCTTTCTCAGGCTGTGGTAATCCCGTTATTCCAAAAGCAGATCAACATACATATACTATCAATACACTCAAACCTTTTTACAATTATTGGTTAAAAGAAGATTGTACGGGTTGGGATACCTTTCAAAATTATTTGACGACTTCTTCCAACCATACCTACTTACAAGAAAGAACTCAACCCATTGTTTCGGCTATCACGGGAAGTACAGCAACGATCACTTTTCCTGCTTTGCCTGGTGCAACAAGCTATACAGTTATAGCAACCGACCAAGGAACTATGACGAGTGCAACAGCCTCAGCTTCGACGAACTCAGTTATGCTAACAGGATTATTACCCAACTCTACCTATAACTATACTGTCACAACAGATTGTGGTATGGAATCTCCATTTTCTATTGATTGTACTGATCCGAATACGAATTGTAATATGACGGATACCTTTATGACGATGGCTGGCTGTGCGCCAATGGTCAATTTAAATGGTGGAATTTCTTCTGGTATGTATAACGCTAGTATACAAATCACCGCTGACGGTACAGTTACTTCACCTGATAATGTGATTCTTCAAGCTGGAACTTGTATCGAAATGAATAATGGTTTTGAAGTGCAGCTTGGTGCGGAGTTCTTGGCAGAAATTGTAGGGTGTTTGTAGCATAGATACTATAATCTATTTACAACCTATGAAGAATGTAAATAGTCAGTCAAAATTACCCCGCTAAAGTACGGGGTTAAAATTTGAGCAAAAAAATCTGTCGTCATAAAAAGAGTAGATAGGAATTTTTTTGACGAATTAATAAATTTGTTTCGTACCCACCTGCCATCGGCAGGTGGGTTTTACTGGCGAACTATTTAATACGACTTAGTCATAGATATTGAGATGGCAAAAATATAAAGGGGTGGTTTAAAGCACTCCCGCTGTAAATTCTATATAAACGCACAAATCACACCACCCATTAAAATCAAAGTCAATGTCCAATAGCCAGCATTGATGGCAATGTACTTCCATGATTTCCGTTCAAACATCGCATTAATTGCTAAAACAGGTGTGACAAATAACACACCGACAATTGCTCCATGAAAAGCTCCATGATTAAACGTGCGGTGCAGGTTGCCATATTTTGCCATCAGATCGTTGAAATAGATTTGAATTTCAGAGCCTTCTACACCAAA
Source organism: Saprospiraceae bacterium (assembly GCA_020628085.1). Lineage (GTDB taxonomy): Bacteria > Bacteroidota > Bacteroidia > Chitinophagales > Saprospiraceae > JAHDES01. The sequence goes on along the minus strand of JAHDFQ010000006.1, from coordinate 57,717 downwards.
ATTTGGATCGGCAGCAAAGAGTTGTACTACCGATTGTTGATGTACCACAGATCCCCATAAGACAGCTGCTAATAATACACTAAAAATATAGGCTAGTCCAAAAATAATGAGCATGTTTGAGCCTTGAATTTTTTCTTCGGTCATGTTTGCTGCTTTCATCCATACCGAATTGAACATCAAAGGACTGTACCAAAGTGATCCAACTGCAAGTGGAATAATAGCTGCTACAAATAAAATATAAAAATTAGGTTCCATTGTAAATTGTTTTTCGTTTGTTTAAGATAATTATACTGCTCTAATTTAGGCATATATTTTAAAAACAGAAAACATGACTCCCCAAAATATAGTTGCTTGGTAATGGACATAAAAAAATCCTGTCATCTAATGATAACAGGATTTTTATCTCTAATTTTAAGTTTTATCAATAGTAGTTACGACTACTTCTTATTTAATTTTTATTCAAACGCACCGTACGAATAATTGCACCTTTAGTATCAATTAATTGCATCAAATATAGACCTGATTTTAAGTCACTTACATTATATTGACCATTTGGGTTAGCATTGTATGTCTGTACTTGACGACCAATCACATTGTAAACACTAATTTCTGCAATATCATTAAAGGAATCAGTAACATTTATAATATCTGCCGCAGGATTAGGAAAAACCTGTATAGATCGTACAACCAATTCTCCTGTGCTTGTAGGAGCCATCATATTAAAATAGTAATCTGCTTCAGCACTTGAACCATCATCGTTGTCTGTAACAGAAATTCTTATATGAGCCTGACCTTCAATACTATTAGGATAAGCATGAACATCTAAACGACCTGATTCGAGTCCTGATAGTTCAAAACTTTCGGAATCAGTGTCTGGTAAATAACAACGGACAATATCACAAACAGCAGTCTCCCATCCATTTGTTTTACTAACTTCTTCTCTTGTCCAAGTATATGATCTCGTTGTCTCTAGACTGTTAGTAATCTCGTTGTAACCAACAGCTTCAAAGTTAGAGGACTGAGGGCCATCTATTTCAATAATCGTCTCTGATAAAGAGAAATTCTGTGCATACGCACTAAATGAAACAAAAGCTATTAATACTAAAAGTAAATATTTTTTCATAAAATTGATTTTCATGCATCAAACTAAAGTATAAAGATAAGACTTTTATACTTTTGATGTAACTTTATTTTGATAAAAAGAAGACAGTTTGAACAATATTTTATTCAAAACTACCGATATCGCTTCACTCGCCTACTTCAGAGTGTGTTTTGGTATACTCGCTTTTTTAGATGTAATGGGTATGTTGACCTATTATCATTGGTATAAAGATGCCTATAATCCTGATAATTTTCATTTTACATATTATGGATTTCAATGGGTACAACCTTTTCCAACATGGATCATGACGCTATTTTTGTTATCACTAATGATAGCAGCAGTCTTCATCGCTTGGGGTCGACATTATCGAGCCTTTGCAACTTATTATGCTTTTGGGTTTACATACATGTTTTTGGTAGAAAAAGGACATTATCTCAATCATGGATATTTATTCTGCATGTTGAGTTTCGTTATGATTCTATTGCCTGCTCACAAAGCATTTAGCTGGGATAGTTTGCACAAACCCGAAATTCGTACATCCACTATTCCATTTTATCCCATATTTTTGCTGAGAGCCATGATGGGAATGGTCTATTTTATGGGAGGTATCGCCAAGATTAACAATGATTGGTTACATGCTATGCCGCTCAAATTATGGATGAAAGCAAAGAAGGATTACTTTTTGATTGGACCAATATTAGAACAGGAGTGGACAGCTTGGGTGATGAGTTATGGAGGACTATTTTTAGATTTGTTTATCGTTCCGTTGTTGCTATATAAACGAACACGTTGGTTTGGATTTTTCGCCTTACTATTCTTTCATATTACCAATGTGATGATTTTCAAAATTGGAATATTTCCGTGGCTATCCATTTGTTTAAGCGCACTTTACTTTTCTCCTTCATTTCCTCGAATCGTTGGAAGTTGGTTGCAACAACGTTTTCCTATTTTTATAAAGCTAGAACAATGGTGGCAAGCCAAAGAGCAGGCGCATCCAAAACCTATTAGAACAAAATCGGTACAATTGTCATCCCCAAAAAAAGCAATCATTACCAGTTTAATTGTATTGTTTGGAATCATTCATATATTATTACCTTTACGACACCATACATTTAAAGGGGATGTAGCCTGGACAGAAGAAGGGCATCGCTACGCCTGGCGGATGATGCTGCGCAGCAAACGTGGAAAAGGCTATTTTGAAGTCAAAAATGGCGTGACAGGTGAGAAAAAACGGATTCAGCCTCGTAAAATTTTACTCAAAAAGTTATATCCGAAACTGTACACGCATCCTGATATGATTTTACAATTTGCACATCATCTGCGAGATTCATTTCAGTTGGAATGGCAGACGGATTCAGTAGAAGTATACGCTTCGATTCGGTGTAGATTGAATGGTGGAAAATATCAAAATTACATTGATCCTAAAGTAGATTTAGCCAAAGAAGAGTGGTCGTTTTTCAACGAATCTACTTGGATTGTTCCGTTAAAGGAAGAAAATAGAACGAAATACGAATAGAAAGCATGGATAATATTACATGGACTTGCAAAGCCTTTGAGGAATTAACTTTAAAAGAATTATACGATACGATGGTATTGCGACAAGAGGTATTCACCGTAGAGCAAGACTGTGCTTATTTAGATGCAGATGGTAAAGATCCACTTGGGCATCATGTATTAGGTTATCGAGGAACGGATTTGGTAGCATATACCCGTTTACTACCTAAAGGTATTTCTTACGAACATTATCCATCTATTGGACGTGTGGTTACTTCCCAATCTGTTCGACGAACAGGTATCGGTATTACACTCATGCAGAAATCAATTCATTACATCCAAAAAGTATTCGATGCTAAAGCCATCAAAATTTCAGCACAAACGTACTTGCTTCGATTCTATAAAGGATTAGGTTTTGAACCCGTTGGAGAAGAATATTTAGAAGATGGTATTCCGCACGTAGCGATGATACGCTAGCCACGCTGATAGCTGTTCGTGTTCATGTGTTCGAGTGTTCATGTACGCACGTATGAGCCGCTCTTTGAACATGATTACACGAGTATACGAATATGTTAGAAATAGTACGTTGTTACTCGAACACGTGAACACGCGAACACATGAGCACATGAACACACAAGGACATTAACACGATAATTTATGAAAATACTAATGGTCTGTTTAGGAAATATTTGTCGATCGCCTTTGGCAGAAGGAATTTTGCAGAAAAAAGTGGACGAACACCAACTCAAATGGGAAGTTGATTCCGCAGGAACAGGCTCATGGCATGCTGGTGAACAAGCAGACCCACGATCTATTGAAGTAGCCGATCAGCATGGTTTAGATATTCGTTATCAGCGGTCTCGACAATTGACGGAGGCAGATATGGATATATTTGATTTGATTTTTGCAATGGATGCTTCTAATTATCAAAATATATTAAAATTAGCTACAACAGCAGAGCAGAAAGCTAAGGTACATATGATTATGAATATGGCAGACGAAGGTCAAAACGAAGGCGTTCCAGACCCGTATTGGGGAGACGATGGCTTTGAAAACGTATATCAAATGCTAGATAGGGCTACCGATGGAATTATCGAAAAATATAAATAACCTTAATTTGCTGCGCAGCTTGATAGTTATCAGTTGTCTTGTCCTGAAATAATATGACCAAAAAAGTCACTAACATATGTCGGAACAAGACACCATTTTTATTGTAATGCTCTTCAAATTGGAGTTCAATATTTTTTTAATGAAAGCACTTTATATAAACATAAGCCTAATTTCACGGTTTAATACGCATACCAATGTACTGAACATCTATGACCTTATTTGACCCGAAGCGTTCGCTAATCATTTGTGCTATTCTAGCGGTAATCAGCGCATTTTTTGTATTTCAACTCAAATTTTCATTTGATTTTGAACAGTTTTTTCCGTCGGGTGATCCTGATTTGGAGTTTTTTAGAGATTTTATTGAAAATTTTGAAACGGACGACAACTTCCTTTTAGTCGGTGTGCGTCGAGAAGAAGGGGTTTTTGAGCAAGAGTTTTTAGAGAAATTCCATGATTTCACCTTGCAAGCTCGAAAGTTACCACATGTAGAAGAAACACAGTCGTTAACCAAGTTTTCATATCCACTGAAAACACCGTTTGCAGTCACGACGATTCCTGCAATTCATATCAAACAACCCGAAAAGTACGAACGAGATAAGGAGCGTATTCTCAATGATGAACGCTTTGTGTATAACTTGATCTCGAAGGATGCAACGACACTGACGGTCAATGTCAAGATCATTCCAAGTATTCAACTCGAACAAGCACGAGAACTGATGGATGCGCTGGATGAATTGATAGCATCATATGATTTTGAAGAATATCATTATATCGGTCGTCCGTATTTCCAGAAGGAATTGGTAGCGATGCAGCAGCGAGAAATTCTTGTCTCGGCATTGGTATCTGGTGTGTTGGTGACGATTGTGATGTTTCTAATTTTCCAGCGAATTGGTGGTATCATTGTAGCATTGCTGTCTATCGGTTTGGGGATGTTGTTCTTTATGGGTTTACTGGGTGCTTGGGGAAGAGAACTCAATGCTATTGCAGCACTCTATCCTGTCTTGATGATTATTGTAGGAACGTCGGATGTGATTCATATTATGTCCAAGTATATTGATGAAATGCGGCGAGGCGTACCTAAGAAAGAGGCACTTAGAACAACAGTTCGAGAAATTGGAATGGCAACTTTTCTGACATCCATTACGACAGCCATTGGTTTTGCGACCTTAGTGACGAGTCGAATTATTCCGATTCGAGATTTCGGTATTAATGCAGCAATAGGAGTGATTGTGGCGTTTGTCACAGTGTTGTTTTTCACTACGGCGATGTTATCTTTTTTTGATACCGATCAAATTATAAAACCAGATCGAGGAGAGAATTTTTGGCATAAATGGCTAGATCGTTTTTATCAATTTACATTAACGAATACGAAAGGTATTACTGTTGGTGCAGTTATCGTTTTGGGTATTGTTTTCTACGGTATTTCGTTGGTAACGACCAATTATAATATTGTCAACAATATGCCACGGGGCAAAAAAATCACGGAAGATTTTCTCTTTTTTGAAGAAAACTTTGCGGGCTTCCGCCCAATGGAATTTGCGGTTTTTGTAAATGAAGACTACAAAGCAGATGATTACGAAGTTTTAAAAGAAATTGATAAACTTGAACAACATTTGCATACGTATGAATCTATCCGTTCGATCATTTCTATAACGGCATTATATAAAAGTATTCACCAGATGTTTAACAACAATAAAATGGATGAATACAAACTACCCGAAACCGAGAAAGAGTTTAAAAAACAGGCTCGTTTTGCGAGTAAAGTACCGCAACAGACCTTTAATGTTTTGGTTAATGAAGACAAAAGTAAAGCCCGTATTTCGTCTCGAATGCTTGATAAAGGAGCAGATGTCGTCACGGGAATAGGGAATAATATTGACTCATGGATTGAGTCTAATATTGATAGTACGATTGTAACATTTCACAGGACGGGAACGGGATTGATTATTGATAAAAATGCGGTGTATGTGCGAGAAAGTCTACTTTGGGGATTAGGATTAGCGATTGCGATTGTAAGTTTATTAATGGTCTTCTTATTTCGTGATATTCGATTGATTATTATTTCTATTGTACCTAATGTATTTCCGCTACTGTTAGGTGGTGCTTTATTGGGATATTTGGGCATTGAACTAGAAGCTGGTGTTTCTATTGTTTTTGCTGTTATTTTTGGAATTGCGGTGGACGATACGATTCACTTTTTGAGTAAATTTAAACTATCCAGAGATAAAGGTATGACAATTGAGGAAGCCATCAGAATTACATTTTTGGAAACGGGAAAAGCCATTTGCTTGACTTCAGTGATTTTATTTTTCGGATTCTTAGTGATGCTTTTTTCGATTCATCCACCAAGTGTAACCATCGGTTTACTGATTAGTTTGACACTCTTATCAGCCTTGTTTAGTGATTTGTTGTTGATTCCGTTGTTGATACGGTGGTTGATAAAGGAGTAATAAAATAGAAAATAATTTTAATTGCTTGGAACTTATCAAGAGTTCAATACGTAATACTACCACACAGATGCATAAAGGATTTTTTTTAGCCTTATTTTGAAAATAATTCAGCATGGAATAAAAAAAAGTCTTATATTTGCAATCCGAAATAAATATGGTCGCATGGCCGAGTGGCTAGGCAGAGGTCTGCAAAACCTCGTACGGCGGTTCGAATCCGTCTGCGACCTCACTCAAAAAATCTCTAGTAGCGTTGGTTGCTAGGGATTTTTTTGTGTATTCTCCAAATCTGATCGTGCGTTTTCAAATTTCTTAATAGTCGGTTAGCTAAGTTTAGCAATTAATTGCTAATTTAATTAATGATAAGCGGTCGGACAAAATTACTTGTATAATAACGCCAACCTTCAAAAAAGTTTTAAAATACTGACAGTCAGGAAGTTTTTATGACTTTTTTGAAGGTTTTGAAGGCGGTTATTATACTAATTTTTCTGACCTACTACTTAGGAGCAGTCAAACTATTTAATGGATTGATCCGCAAAATACCATTAGAATAATTAATACAACGCTTAGTTTTTGTGAGTTATGGTGATCTTAGGAAGTATCATTATATGCCGCTTAAGTAATAATCATAAATTAATAAATAAGCGAATAAAGATTCAGAACAGAATCATAATGAAGAGTTAAACGAATAAAACACAAAACCCCGAATCCTATATGTCACTCTAACTTTCTACAAAAGAATAGCTTTGTTCTCATTTTTATTTGTTGTGCATACGGTTACATTAACTACGTCCAATGCTTGTTCCACATCCCAAATAATATCATTAGCACTTTCCACACCAATAGATAATCGAACCAGATTAGAAGTAATACCCAACGCTTTTTTATGAACAGGATCAACGCCAGCATGCGTCATCGTCGCAGGGTGCTGCGCTAGACTTTCCGTGCTGCCTAAACTCACAGCGAGTTTAAATAAATTCAATTGATTCAAAAACTGGAATGCTTCTTTTTCAGAGCCTACAATTTCAAAAGAAATCATTGCTCCAGGCGAAGTATATTGTTTTTTATAAACCTCATAACTCGGATCATTTTCCGTCAATAAACCTAAGTAATGAACTTTTTGAACCTTTGGATGATTGTCCAAGAAAACGGCTAATTCTCTCGCATTTTTCATTTGTTGTTCCATCCTAACTTTCAAAGTTTCCAAACTTCTAAGAAGTAACCAACAAGTGTTTGGACTTGACATATTGCCTAAAAAGGTGCGCAATGTTTTAACTCGTTTGATGATCTCTTGATTACCCAGAACCGCTCCAGCAATCAAATCACTATGTCCACCAATATATTTAGTGGCGGAGTAAATCACAATATCAGCACCCAATTGAAGTGGGTGTGACCAAAGCGGGCCCATGTAAGTATTATCAACTGCTAATTTGACGGTTTTTTCTGCTGTATCAAATTCGTTTGCAATCTCCTTACACAACGAAATATCTATAATTTGATTGGTAGGATTAGCAGGTGTTTCCATATAAATCATGGCCAGTTTATCCGCTTTACCTGTCTTTTCTAAGATGTCCAAAATATCTTTCTTCGAGTCATTAGCATTAAATCCAACCGCATCAATTCCAATTTTTGGTAAAAAATGATGTATAAAATGATCTGTCCCGCCGTAAACGGGCGAACTGTATAAAAGTAAATCACCAGGTTTTAAAAACTCCAACAAGACCGTACTGATAGCAGACATACCGCTTTCAAAAACAGCACAATCTTCGGCTTTATCCCACAGACAAAGACGATTTTCTAAAATCTCTAAATTCGGATTATTGATTCGACTATAAATCAAACCCAACTCCTCATCTTGATCTTTACTACGCAATCCATAAGCCAATTCAAAAAAGGCTTTTCCTTCTTCGGCTGTTTTAAAAACAAAGGTGGATGTTTGAAAAATAGGGGCTTTGACAGCACCTTCAGATAATTCTGGCTTATAGCCAAAAGACATCATTAAACTTTCGGGGGCGTACTGGTGTGCTTTACTCATGTTTGTGAAACTTATAAGGTGTGAATAGTGAATTATAATTACAAAAATATAGTATTGACGTGTTTAATTCTATATTAGTATGATTATAGAGAAAATATTTCTTTTTTGGATTAAATAATTAGAATAGGTATCTTTCGAGATGGTTTTATGAGTGATTTCAAAGAAAAAAAAACGGCATCATGGATTATCAAGCAGACGCTATTGACAAAAGAATCATCCAATTGTTGCAGCAAGATGGGAAAATGAAAATAAAAGAAATTGCTGCTCAACTTAATATGACCAACACACCCGTGTTTGATCGGATCAAACGATTAGAGCGTGAAGGATATATTTTGGGGTATACGGCTTTAGTTGCCAAGGAAAAACTAGGTTTTAAATTGATTGCCTTTTGTTCGGTGACTTTGGAACAGCACCACGAAGATTTTATTCAGCAATTTGTCAAAGACGTTCAGTTGCTACCAGAAGTGATCGAGTGTTATCACGTCGCAGGTATTTTCGATTATTTACTAAAAATTTACATCAAAGATATGGCAGATTATCAGCAGTTTATCACCCAAAAACTAGCTTCTTTACCTAATATTGGTCGAGTTCAAAGTTCGTTTGTAATGACGGAAATTAAACATGAAACGGCTTTGCCATTGTAAGACGAAAAGATTCCGTATTTTTGAATAAAAAGAATAATATGCGTTCAATTCTATATTTATTGTGTTGTCTTATTTTTTTGGCTTGTCAAGAAAGCTCACCTAAAACCGTTGATACTAAACCTATCAAAGAAAAAGCAGAAGTTTCTGAAAAAAAGCCAGTCATTTTGAAAGATTGTACTTTTGATGGAAATATCAATGACGGCAATCAAATGACTTTAGAAAATCAACATCAAGTGTTGGCTATTTTGGCAAATGAAAGTACTAAGGATGCTAATTTAGGCGATAGTCATCGGGTGTTAACGGTCAAAGATCAAACAGATTGTTCGGTTATCTTTCAAGAAACCTTGCCTATCAATCGAAGTGCAGATTTTCCATATCAAATAGCGGACTTGAATTATAATAACACCCAACCTTTTGTGGCTATCAAAGGATATGATAAGGTGTATTGTTATGACATTAAAAATAAGAAATTGTTGACCGCACTTGAGCCGAAGTATATCAATCAAAGAGAGGCAAAAGACGCCCAGTCTGGACAAATTGTACATGTTGAATTGTGGGAAGATTATATCATTGGGTATGCACTAGACGCAGGAACATTTGTTTTTAAAATTGATGAAAGGAACTTGGCGAAAGCCATCTTACCTACGGCAGAATATCAACCGCAAGGCACCGATAAATACGCTTCCTTGTTTTCATTGCCTTCTTTAAATGGAAAAACTCAATTTTTGATACCTCAATATGATAAACTCGAAAAGCGTTTCACACTAAATACTCTATTCAAAGCACCCATACGATTAAAAAATAGCATAGTTATTTCTAAAGATCAACGCTATGCGCTTTTTACCGATCAATTAAGCAGTAATGCGTTTGCTATTGACTTATTGAAGCGAGCTATGGTCGATTTGACTACCGACCAACGAGCTAAATCGCCCAAGCAGCTTTTAAAACAACTACAAAATAGAAATTAAACCATTTATAGCTTTTTTTGTTCCAAAAAGTACCTAAATAAAGGGTTTTTGATAAAGATGGTAAAATCCAAGCATTTCTTAACTTTGCAATAGATACACGCTTATGGAATTTAGTTTAGAAGAACAAGACTTACAGAACACAGGCATCATGCAACAGCTTTTAACAGATAATGATCCAACGGCGGCTTCTCGAAAGCAAGACCATATTGTGCTGGCTTTTCAATCACAAATTGACAAAGGACAGTTGGATCAGCGATTCTTCTATGAGCCTTTGTTGTCCGCCCATCCTGATAGTGGTTCTCTGAAACCGTTTTCTTTTTTGGGTAAAACCATGAAAGCACCTGTCTGGGTGTCAAGCATGACGGGTGGAACAGAAAAAGGTAAAACCATCAACCAAAACTTAGCACGTGCCTGTAAGGATTTCGGGATGGGTATGGGTTTGGGTTCTTGCCGATCTCTATTGTACAGCGACGATACCTTAGCTGATTTTGACGTTCGATATTTGATGGGTGACGCACCATTATTTGCTAATTTGGGTGTAGCGCAACTCGAAGAATTGATTGCAGAGAAAAAGGTATTTTTGATAAAAGAAATGCTTAACAAACTACAAGCAGATGGATTGATTATTCACGTAAATCCATTACAAGAATGGTTGCAACCAGAGGGAGATCGTTTCCAAATGACGCCACTTCAAGTGATCGAAATTATTTTAGAAGAAGTAGATACGCCGATCATCGTCAAAGAAGTTGGTCAAGGCATGGGCTATGAAAGTTTGAAAAGTTTATTACAACTGCCATTAGCAGCGATTGATTTTGCAGCGAGTGGCGGAACAAATTTTGCCAAATTAGAATTGCTGCGCAGCGATCCGGTCAAACATCTAATTTACGAAAAATTAGCGATGGTCGGACACAGTGCCGAAGAAATGGTACATATGACCAATCAACTAAAAATAGAGCTAGGTGATAAAGCTAAATGCCAAGAAATCATTATTTCTGGTGGTGTCAAAGACTTTTTAGACGGGTACTATTTGGTTAATAAACTAAATTTCAATTGTGTGTATGGTCAAGCCTCCGCCTTTTTAAAACGAGCAACGGGTACTTACGAAGAATTATATGAATATGTGGATGCTCAAATACAAGGTCTGGAATTGGCGAATGCGTTTTTAAAGGTGCGGTAGTCTTAATATTATTTGACTCTGTTGCTCTCTGCGTAACCCTCTGTTAAACTCTGTGGTAAAAAGTCAACATCTAAGTACAAAATTGTTTGTGTCAGAAAAATTACAGCTATCATATTTTAAGTAGCTATATTGTTAGATAATGAAAAAAGAAAAAATAATATCAGGATTTTCAAAACTATCCAAACGTGGTAAATTGCGTTGGATTGTTCAAAACTTCTTCACTGATCCCGAAGCAGTAGCACGGGAGATGAAGAGTTATTGGCTTAAAAATGAAGATCAACAAAAAGTATTGGACGGGTTTAGTGAAAATACCATTAGCAACTATTATTTGCCGTATGGTGTTGCACCAAACTTTGTGATCAACGACCGACCGTATGCCGTTCCAATGGTGATTGAAGAAAGTTCTGTGGTGGCCGCCGCTTCTAGCGCAGCTAAATATTGGATGAATCGAGGTGGGTTTAGAGCCCAAATTATCAATACCAAAAAAGTAGGTCAAGTTCATTTCTCTTGGAAAGGGAATATCGAGAACTTACGATCTATTTTTATTGAACTAGATACCGCTTTACGAGAAAGCACCTTGCACCTGACTTCCAATATGGAAAAACGAGGTGGTGGTATCTTGGATATTGAGTTGTTAGATATGACGGATTTAGAACCTGACTATTATCAACTTCGAGTGACGTTTGAAACCTGTGATTCAATGGGGGCTAATTTCATCAATTCTATTTTAGAAGAATTTGGACGTACCTTACAGTTGTTCTTGGCAACCCATCCAACATTCAGTGAGCAAGAACAAGAGGTGGATATCATCATGGCGATTTTATCTAATTATACACCTGAATGCTTAGTACGAACTTGGGTAGAATGTCCTGTGTCAGAACTTGGGCAGTTCCCAGGAATGGACGCCGCTACATTCGCTGATAAATTCGCTAAAGCCATTCGTATTGCTCGCATTGATCCGTATCGAGCTACTACTCATAACAAAGGTATTTTTAATGGAATAGATGCCGTCGTTTTAGCAACAGCCAATGATTTTAGAGCCATCGAAGCCTGCGGTCATGCTTTTGCAGCTAGAGATGGACAATACCGAAGTTTGAGTAATTGTACGGTTAAAAATGGCGTATTTAAATTTTGGATGGATATGCCATTGGCCGTTGGTACTGTTGGCGGTTTGACGAATCTGCACCCAGTTGCGAAGCGTTCATTAGAATTATTAGGCAACCCGTCTGCTCATGAGTTAATGATGATTATTGCAACAACAGGTTTGGCACAAAACTTTGCAGCAGTACGATCACTCGTCACAACAGGTATTCAACAGGGACACATGAAAATGCACCTGCTTAATATCCTCAATCATATGGAAGCCTCTGAAAAAGAAACAGAACGAGCTATTACTCATTTTGAAACAGAAGTCGTGACGTTCACAGGTGTTCGAGATTTTTTAAATAATATTCGATCAAAGGTAGGACAAGAAGTGAAGGTAACTGTTAAAAAATAGAACTATCATTGATTTCGATTTGTTATCTTTGTAAAATAATAAATTTAAATACAAGTCATAAACTGTTAAGTATACAGTTAGATATAAAATATAAAACTTATGGATACTCCGACAACAAAAAGTCCAGTCCTCTTATATACCGAGCAAACACCTAATCCTGAATCATTGAAATTCGTTACCAATCGAATGTTGTTTAAAGGGACAGCTGATTTCAGAGAAGAGGAATTGGCGCGGGAATGGTCTCCTATGGCATCCGCCATGTTTGACCTGCCTTATGTTAAAGGCGTTTATATTTGTAATAACTTCGTAACCTTGACCAAGGAATTTAATTATGCTTGGGAGGACATCATGCTCAAAGCAAAAGAGTACATCAAAAACTATGTTGAAGAAGGCGGTAAAATAGTAAATGATGGTTTCGTAGAAGCTATGGAAAAGCTGGAAGCAGAGCGAGGTGCCAGCTACGAATATTCTGAGGACGATGCTGAATTAGTCAAAAAAATCAAAGATTTAATTGATACGTATGTGAAACCAGCCGTAGAAATGGATGGTGGAAATATCGAATTCAAACGATTTGATAAGGGTGTCGTAACAGTTGTTCTGCAAGGAAGTTGTAGCGGTTGTCCGTCTTCTTCTGTAACGCTTAAATCAGGTATTGAAGGTATGTTGAAGCGCATGGTTCCTGAAGTAACGGAGGTGGTTGCGGAAATGGGGTAATGTGGTTTTAAGGTAATGTATTTCAAAATGCTTGAGTTCAAGGAAAAATATATCAATCCATTGACCGATTTCGGTTTCAAAAAGTTATTTGGTACCGAACCAAATAAGATACTGCTGATTGATTTCCTAAACCAAATTCTACCCGATAAGAAAATTCAAGATTTAACTTATGCTTCTGGTGAGAAACAAGGTCTAACAGAATTA
>JAHDFQ010000006.1:5374-44224 GCA_020628085.1 Saprospiraceae bacterium | reverse complement strand
AATTACAAGATAGAATTTTTAAAAAGTTATTTGAAGCTGCTGAAATTGCCAAGTTTTCACCTGTAGAGCGAGATGCTTATGAGGAAAGTTTGAAGTATTACCGAGATATAAAAAATGTAGTAGACACTTCGAGAGAAGAAGGAATGATAGAAGGTCGAATAGAGGGCAGAGAAGAGGGTAAAATTGAAGGAAAAATAGAAGTGGCAAAAGCATTAAAATCTGATGGATTTTCAATAGAAGTCATTATGAAATCAACGGGACTTACCAAAGAGCAAATAGATCAATTATAGGAATGGAAGCTCAAATTGGATTAGCGGAAATTATTTTTGGAACGTTAGGTTTAGGAATGTTTTACATTGTGTTAAAACGGCTAGAATTAGTTTGGCGACACCGAAAATGTGTAGAGGATGAAGTTATGAATGAATATCGAGAAGGAAGGTTGAAAGAAGGACAACCCGATTATGAGCACCTCATCGCTCACTTAGGAAACTGTGAAAAATGCCGTGATAAAATGACGCAGTTTTAAAATAATTTTCTCTTTTCGATCAAAAAATCACTAAACCCTTTCCGATCGACCACGCCTATAATCTCACCAGATTCATAGACAGGTAAAATATAATATCCTCTCGTTTGCATTTTATGAAACAACCATTTAAGTGATTCATTCGGAGAGATAGTTTCAAACCTTACCTGCTGATATTGTTCGACCAAATCAAATGATGATTGTTTGGTAGCTTTTTTAATAACAGATTCGGGTAATACGCCCACTATTCTATCCAATAGGTCGACCACTACAAAGCTATCTTCTTGCCCTCTTTTATATGTGTCAATAACAGATTGCATGGTCTCTGATGTGGGGATCTTTGTAAAATCCGTTCTAATAATATCTCGAACTTTATAACTATTGAGTACCGTATCTCGTCGTACCATTTGATATTCTTGATAAGCAGCAAAAAATACGAAAATACCGATCACAATCAATACAGGGTTTGGATCATTAATACCTTTGTAGATAAAAAAAATAGCTGAAATCCAACCAAGTAACGTCGCTATCATAGTCGCTCGTAAACGTGATAACTGAAAGGAAAAAAGTGCTCGTAACACCCGTCCACCATCCATCGGAAAAGCAGGTAGCATATTGAAAATAGCGAGAATGAGATTCATACCAATAACAACAGGAACAAAGAAATGTCCTAATGAGTGAATCGGAGTCAGTAAGGTATCATTGTCTTGATAAGAACGCTCAGAAATAACATTGAAAGACTCTAGAAAAAGACTAACAATATCAGTGCAAACTTGCCAACTATCTGCCACCAATAAAAAATAGGGCGATAGTAAAAGCGCAATAACAATATTGACAAAGGGGCCTGCCAGTGCAATCCATAATTCTTGCGATGGTTTTTCAGGTAAATACTCTAACCTAGCTACACCACCGATCGGTGACAAAATAATGTCTCGAGTTCTAACCCCAAACTGTCGAGCCATCAGTGCATGACCATATTCATGTAGAACGACACATACGAAAATAGTTAGCACGATACCCAAAATCCACAGCATACTCAACCAATCACCCGTTTCTGCCATAGCTGCATACATTACATACAACAATACCAAGCCAAACGACCAGTGCAGCAGCACTGGAATATTAGCAAATCGAGCAATTTGAATCGTTCCTTTCATTGATATGATTATATGTACTAAAAGGTAACGGAAAAAGGGTAAGTAAAGTTGGGAACGCTGTGGCTAATGTAATTTGTAATGAATCTCTAAAAGCTGTAAATTGGCTTTCTAAAATAGAAAAAGTCGGATGAGAAAAAAATACGGAACAACTTGGTGGGGACAACAATGGCTCAATGCACTCAACAATATTGACTATTCAAACCGTCTTCCTCGTGGAAAAACCTACGCTAATAAAGGTTTAGCCTATGATATAGAAATCAAGAATAACTATATTACGGCTAAGGTCAAGGGTTCAAGCTATCGACCTTATAATGTGAAATTTACCATTCCTGCATTTACCTCTAATGAGAAAGCTAAAATCATTCAGATCATTACCTCTAATCCGCTGTATTTGTCCAAATTACTTAATAGAAATCTTCCTAGAGAATTGATGGATATGTGCCGTAGAGCAAATATTGATCTATTTCCAAACTCCTGGCGAGATATCAAAGGTAGTTGTTCTTGTCCCGATCATGCCGTGCCGTGCAAGCACATGGCAGCCGTGTTGTATATGATGATTAATGAAATTGATAAAAATCCGTTTCTCGTTTTTTTACTCCACGATTTTGATTTGTTTAAAGGCTTAGAAGGTATCGGTTATGCTGTAGCAGGGCAGGAGAAGGTGGCTATTTTGGATATTGAAGACCTCCAACAACCGTATTCTTTCGATAAATATATCTTTGAATGGAATGAAAGTATTTTCAAGCACTTAGACTTTTCAAATATACCCGATTGTCGAGAAAATCTATTGACGATTTTGTCTGACAATCCAGTTTTTTACCCACGAGGTGATTTTAAAAAGCTATTAGAACAAGGGTATAAAAATATAGCTAAATCCGTCAGTAAACGAACAGTTGATAGAGAAAATGAACTCCAGATTAATATCGATATAATTGAAGAAATAGAAATTTTACTAGACGAAGAAGCAGATTTTCTAAAAGCAACACTTCGAGATGCAAAAGGAAAATCTATTAATAGTTTTAGTGATGAAAAGGACTTAGTTGAGTTTTTAGAACATCTACCTTTTAGCGAATTATCAAAGTATGCGCCACATGTAAAGGGTTTATATTTAATATATCAATTGGCATTGAAACTGGTGCAACAATCGGCATATTTGCCCCAATTATTAGGTGTTGGCACAAAGCGTTATCAGGTGCGCTGGATTCCTGCAACTCTTAACCCTTCGGTGCAACAAGTTGTCGAAAAGGTAGGTGCTTTAATGCCTCGAAATGTACTGTTTTATAAACGAGGTAAAGAGATTTACGAACCTTTAGAAGTAGATTATTTAGCAACGGTTTTATCTTTTTTTATTAATCATTTGGTGCAAACCAACCACAACATGGATCGCAAATTTGCAGAACATGAAATTGGTCACTTGTTTTTCAACGGAGCAATCGTCGCGTTTCAAGATTACGAATCTAAAGAATATCCGTCAGCGATTCAGTTGTGGCTTAACAAGTTTTTTATTGGTAAAAAAGACATTGTACCCGTTATTCAAGTCAACGATATGGATGATGGATTTGAGGTCAACATTGCGGTTCAAGATACCAATAATGCTTTGAGCGCACCCGTTGATTTAGAAACTTTTTTAGAAGAAGATACCTACCAAAATCAACGGTTGGATGTGCTGCGTGATATATCCATGCTATCGGATTATTTTCCGCAAATTGGCGATCTGGTGGCCTCCAAAGGACGAGAACCTTTGTATTTTAATTCCGAAGAGTTTGTGCATATTTTATTTAAAATTTTACCGACGATTCGTCTATTTGGAATTAAGGTATTACTACCCAAAGCCCTACAAAAATTGATGCGTCCACAAGTATCCATGAAAGTGACTACGGATGATGAAGAAACAGGGATCGTTCAAAAAGAGTCGCTCGTTAACCTAGACGGAATGCTCCAATTTGATTGGAATATAGCTATTGGTGACCAGCATCTATCTCAACAAGAGTTTATGAAAATGGTGGATAAGTTTTCGGGTATTGTCAAACTCAACGATCAATATGTTTTTTTTGATGAAAAAGAACTACAAGCCCTCATCGAAAAACTCAAAAATCCACCAGAACTATCAGCTAATGAAATGCTTCAAGTTGCCTTATCAGAAGATTATAAAGGTGCAAAAATTGCATTGAGTAATAAAGTACAACAACTCATGGATCAACTGCTCGAAACAGAACCCGTTGCGCCGCCTAAAGGACTTAAAGCGACGCTTCGTCCATACCAATTGAGTGGTTATAATTGGTTGTATAAAAATGCTACGATTGGTTTTGGAAGTTTGATTGCTGACGACATGGGATTGGGGAAAACGCTCCAAGTTATTACGACTTTACTCAAACTAAAAGAAGAAGGAGCATTCAACAAGCAAAAAGCACTCATTATTGTTCCAACAACACTGTTGACCAATTGGCAAAAGGAAATCCGAAAATTTGCACCCGACCTGACTACACATATTTATCATGGCAGTAATCGAAGCCTAGAACCGCTCAAAGAAGCCGATGTTTTGATTACGACTTACGGTGTTGTTCGGAGCGAAACGACTATACTCAATAAACAAAAATGGTTACTGGTTGCTATCGACGAAGCTCAAAATATCAAAAACCCAACTACCGCACAAACCAAAGCCGTCAAAAAGATCAAAGCACCCATCAAAATAGCCATGAGTGGAACACCCGTCGAAAACCGATTGAGTGAATATTGGAGTATTTTTGACTTTTCTAATAAAGGTTATCTCGGTACGATTTCTAAATTCAAAGATAATTTTGCCAAACCTATTGAACTAGAACGAGATCAAGAACAACTCGATAAATTTCGTAAAATTACAGAGCCTTTCATTCTCCGCCGACTCAAATCTGACAAAACGATCATTAAAGATTTACCTGATAAAATCGAAAAAGACCAATACTGCCACCTCACGCCAGAACAAACAGCGATCTATCAAAACATCGTCGAAACCACCATGGAACGCATCGATCAAGCAGATGGGATGCAACGACGAGGTATGGTGCTCAAACTCCTCACGGCACTCAAACAAATTTGTAATCACCCACGTCAATTTCTCAAAAAAGGTAGTGATGATGTCGCCCTTTCGGGAAAAACTATGTTACTGTTTGATCTCTTAAAAGACATTCAAGTAAATGGTGAAAAGACCTTGATCTTTACCCAATACCAAGAAATGG
The DNA here is from genome assembly GCA_020628085.1 of Saprospiraceae bacterium. Taxonomy (GTDB): domain Bacteria; phylum Bacteroidota; class Bacteroidia; order Chitinophagales; family Saprospiraceae; genus JAHDES01. The sequence continues at coordinate 39,329 of JAHDFQ010000006.1, read as the reverse complement.
GGCGTATTCTAGTCAAGCTGCTAGAAGCCCAATTTGATTTAGAAATTCCATTTTTGCATGGTGGCGTCAGCCGAAAAGGACGAGACGAAATGGTGGATGATTTTCAAAACAATCGTGCCACACGCATCATGATTTTATCACTTAAAGCAGGCGGGACAGGACTCAACCTGACGGCTGCCAGCAACGTCATTCACTACGATCTTTGGTGGAATCCCGCCGTAGAAGCCCAAGCCACCGACCGTGCCTATCGAATTGGACAAAAAAATAATGTTCTCGTACATCGTTTTATCACACAAGCTACTTTTGAAGAAAAAATCAATCAACTACTGCAAGAAAAAAAGGAACTCGCCAACCTAGCTGTTTCTACGGGTGAAAAATGGATCGGGGACTTGTCAAATGGGGAGTTGAGGGAATTGGTCAAATTGGAGTAGGGCGCAGGACAGAGATTTTTGAGGATTTACAGGATACGACATGATTTTATAGAGGAAATATTGTTTTCTGAAACAGAAAAATCATATTTTTTACATTCAAGAATTATAAATCTTGACCATCCAAAAATCAAACAAAATCTCTGTCCTGATGATGAAGAGTATAGAATTTGCGGTACAGGATTATTAGATATTCGTAAGATAAGTCATGGGTTTTACGCCAGAAAAAGTGTATTTTGAGAAATAAAAAACTGTAAAAATCCTGACCATCCTAAAATCATATAAAATCTCTGTTCTGACAGGAGAATATAAACAAAAACAATATGCACATAGATAAGCTAACACATTCTATTATTGGTTGCGCCATGAATATTCACAATACTTTAGGAAATGGTTTTCAAGAAGTGATTTATCAAAGAGCATTAGAAATAGAATTTAAAGATGTAGGGCTTGCATATATGCGAGAAATGGAAATGCACATATATTATAAAGAAACACAAATAGGAACAAGGCGAGTTGACTTTTTTGTCGAAAATATGGTCATGCTAGAGTTAAAAGCAGTTGAAAAAATCGAAAAAGTACATTTAGCTCAAGCCATCAATTATTGTGAAGCCTATAATATTGCGGATGGATTGCTGATTAATTTTGGATCAACCAGCCTTGAATTTAGAAGAGTATATAATCGAAATTTGAAAAAATCTTATTAACAGACTAACATCTCTAGAACCACAAAAGGTCTCTTTGAAAGTACCTTTCAAAGAGACCTTTATATGATCTTAAAATTATGTAAAGTTGTAAAAGAAGACTACATAAGTTTGTCTGTACTATCTAATTCTTGAGCCAACAAGTAATAGAAAATAGCACGATATTTTGTTCGGCTACCTTGAAATTTCTCTACGACTGCTTTAATGGCATTCTCAGCTTTTTCTTCATCGTTAATTTCCAACTTCTTTTTAATGAAGTTTTGGCGTACACGGTCTAATTCTTTCTCGTCAGAGGATGAAACTTTATTAGAGTCATTGTTGTAAATAGATGGTCCACAGGCTTTTGTAGCTGCTCTTAATAAATCGGCATCAACGTTTTTCATACCCATTTTTTCAGTCATCATTTTGTGGTACTTGTCTATTGCCTCTTGAAATTTACTCATGGTTTAACTTTTTTTTGATTAAAAAATATCTTGCATACTGTTAGACGCATAAAAAAATAATTAGATACGTCTGATTAGTCAAAAGTAACATGATTTTTTAATATTTAAAAATTAGATTACTTCTTGAATTTAACGCAGTCGTTGGATTAAATTGTATCTTTTTCTAAGATTATCTATATTAAAACTGTATCCGATAACTCAAATTAGGAATTAAACCCAATTGATTTTGAATTACCACCCTTTCTTGCTGTGTGTCATAATACGAGAACGCTACATTTTCCTGACTTGTCGCATTTTGTAAATCTAAAGCAATCATACTACTGCGATTACCCTTGCTTTTTTTATAATATAATCGAACATCTAATTTAAAATAAGGATCTTGTTGTATCGAAAAAGCCTCCTTTTCTACGTAAGTAGTTGTTCTATTTTCACGCGAAGCTGCTACGTCAATAGGACTGTCTCGATACCCACCTAAGTAAGTCAATCGAGCATTAACGCCCCATGTTTTATTCTTTCCTTTTTTCGTTTTTGTCCATTCTTTTCCAGAAGTTATATTTAATATATAATTTCCATCAAAACGAGTAGAACGCTCCACGCCATCACCAGCTACATACAAGGAACGATAAAGCGAAGTATTTACTAAATAATAAAATCCGTTTTGAATATACCGTTGTAAACTTAGTTCTAGTCCATAATTCGTACCTGTTCCTGCATTGGTTAGAGTTGCATTAATATTTTGATCGATTAAATTGATGGTTGAAAAAGTACGAATTGAATCATTGATGATTGGAACATCGAAAAGTGATTGATAGTAGGCTTCCGCCGAAAACTTAGTCGTGTTGTTCAAATATTGATGATAACCCAACGATACATGATGTGCTTTTGTAAAATCTAATTGATCGTTTTCAAAACCACTTGAATACACCTGTGGACGTTGCAACTGACTGTGCAAACCGTATGAAGCCGCCAGATATTTTCGAGCATCTAAGTTGTATCGAATAGATGCTCTCGGTTCAAGCACACTCGATTCATTTAAACTGAAATAACTGTATTGTAACCCTGTATTGATCACCCAATTCGCTTTTTTATATTGCCAATTTGCAAACGGTTGTAGCAATAATCCACTGTTAGCATTTTGAGGAATTGTTTCTAAGAAATTAAAAATACGACTTTGGCTAAAGCTATATTGAGTAGCATTTACACCAATTTTAAACCTATTTTGAGTATCTAATTTATAATTAAAAAAGGTTTGAAATGCGATTTTTTGCTCGTCTAATTGATCTTGTTCATATAAAGACTCAATCGTCAGATCGTCCATTAGCAAATTACTGGTTCTACTGACTTCTAAGGTTGACAAAGCTACTGCTGATTCTAAAGACCATTGACTGTTGATCGTCATGTCGTATGTAACACCAACTGCCCCCATTTTATTCTGATATAAAATATCTTGATTATCTTTCTGAAACTCCCAAAGACTAGTATCACGCTCTGCCGTAAACTCATTTTTACTAATACCACCGATTCCAAAAAATCCAAGTGTCCCTTTTTTAGTAGGAATATGAATATTAAATGAAAGGTCTTGAAAGGAAATGGCTTCTCCACCAAAAGAAACACCCAATAAATCCAGAATACCTACAAAAGAATATCTATAGTTGACCAAATAAGACGCATCACTAGAAGTTGAAAATGGGCCTTCTGTAGACAAATCCACACCTAACAAACCAAATTCCATCGTATATTCTCGTTGCTGATTATTACCCGTCCGAAAGTTCATATCCATAATCCCCGAAAGCGCATTTCCGTAACCCACAGGGAAAGCTCCTTTTAAAAAATTGGATGTTCCCAAAAGTTGCGCACTCAAAATATTGACACCGCCACCACTCGCCGTTGGTCGATCACTAAACGTCCCTGCATTACTCAAATGGTTAGGATTCACAATATCTAAACCTTCTAATCGCCAAACCATATTGGCGGGCGAATTTCCACGTACCGAAATGCCGTTAGCCTGATCGTTATCATTGACCACACCTGCCACACTCACTGCCAATCGAGCAGGATCATTGAACGTCGCTGGAAAACGTCGTACTTCGTCAATCGTTAGTGTGTGTATACCTAATGGTACCGCATTAGTCGAAATCGTTTGAGCAGTTGCTCGAACTTCAACCGTTTCAAGGTCGCTACTGCTTTCTTGCATTTCAATATTCAAAATAGTCTCTTTACCAGCTACTAGAACTACTTCGGGGAATAATACAGTTTTGTAACCCACATAAGTCGCCTGTATTTGGTATCGACCAACAGGCATGTCCTCCAATCGAAATGTTCCATCTTGATCGGTTGTCGTTCCAATATTATCCAGTTTTAGCACCTGAATATTCACACCTACCAACGCTTCCTGATTATCTTGATCGGTTACTGTTCCTCTAAGTGTCTGCGTATTTATTTGTGCTATTCCAATTTTACCGATTAGAATGAGTAGAATCACCCAGACAAATTTATAGTGAAAAAGAAATGTATTGTTGATATTAAAACTGCTTTTCATATTTGAGTTTTTATTTAAATCTGCTTTAAAGAAGGGCATCGTTTATTTATGTATCTTTGCAGTAATATTTTTTGATATTAATCCATCTTATTATGGCATACCAAAGTAGAAAACGAAATTACAAAACTCGTAGAGAACGTTTGGATTTACACCAACGAAATATTCGATTGATTCTTATTTTTGCAGCCATAGCGGCAGTTGTACTCATTTACAAAAACCGACGAGACATTTGGTTTTATATTGAGACCTCGTTTAGTTGATTTTTTGTATCAAGAAGTTGTTAGAAAATGATAAATGATATACTTGAAGATGCTTTTATGGAATCCATTGATTTTGATCCTTTGATTCACTTGCAATCAAAGATAGAAGAAGTACTTCCTGTTAATTATTTTGATTTTTACAATTCTATTTCTAGTGTATATTCCTCTAAAATAGAAGGGGAGAATATTGATTTTGATAGCTTTTTCAAACACAAGTTTTTGAATGTTGAATATAATCCAGATTACACAAAAAAATCAGAAGATTTATTCAAAGCCTATCAGTTTATTCAGAAAAATCCGTTTACTGAGCAACATGTATTTGAAGTACACAAAATATTAAGTAATCATTTACTGCCAAGTAGCCAAAGAGGAAAAGTCAGAAACAATCCAATGTACGTTCTAAATGACGAAGACAGAATTGAGTATGTTGCTTGCCAACCGGGATCCGTTCAGAATGAATTGTCCCTTTTTTTTAGTCAGGTTAATCATCTACTCAAAATTTCGATAGACACGAAACTCGTTTTTTTCTATTCGGCTTTGATACATTTGGTTTTTGTTAAAATTCATCCATTTCAAGATGGAAATGGTAGGACGGCTCGATTACTAGAAAAATGGTTCTTGATAGAGAAATTAGGACAAGAAGCGGTGGCTGTTGAATTGGAGAAAAATTATTACATTAATCGAAATTCGTATTATAATAATATTAGAAAAATAGGTTTGGAGTACGAAACGCTTGACTACACAAAGAGCTTAGATTTTTTGTTAATGACAATCAATAGTTTGAAAAAATAAAAGGAATCAATCCACATCAAAATAAAACCAACCAAGATGAAAGTAATACATGTAAGCGCAGAATGTTATCCAGCAGCCAAAGCAGGTGGACTCGGCGATGTGGCTGGTGCATTACCCAAATATTTAAATAAGATAGGAACAGATGCTTCTGTGGTGATGCCCAAGTATCAAACGAAATGGATTCATGCACAGCATTGGACAGTGGTGCATCAAGGGCATATTCAATTAGGGCAAGAAAATGTTTACTTCAATATTCAAAAACAAACCTACCGAGAGAAAGCAGACTTGGGTTTTCCATTGTATGTAGTTGATATTCCAGGGAAGTATGATCGGGAAGGGGTGTATATGGATGCGTATACTGGGTATGGCTATAAAGACGAAACGGAGCGTGCTATTTGTTTTCAACTGGCTGTGTTGTATTGGATGGGAACATGGGCAGAAAAACCAGATGTGGTGCATTGTCACGATCATCATACGGGATTGATTCCGTTTTTAATGAAATATGGATTTCATTTTAGAGACATGGGATTAAGTCACATTCCTACCGTTTTTACGATTCATAATGGTGAATATCAAGGTGCTTTTCGTTGGAACAAAATGCACTTACTACCACCTTTTGAAATGATGGCAGGTGGTTTATTAGAGTGGAATGGAGTGATAAGCCCATTGGCTTGTGCAGTGAAATGTGCTTGGAAAGTAACAACAGTTTCACAAGGATATCTGGAAGAGTTACAATATCATTCGGGTTCATTGACTTGGTTGTTGAATAACGAACGCCATAAATCTGTTGGAATACTAAACGGTATTGATACGGCTGTCTGGAATCCCGCAACTGATCATTTGATTGAAAAACAACTAGCTCGAAGCGTAGATACATTTAAGAAAGCCAATAAAGCTGCTATTTTAAAACGATATAATCTTGATCCTAATCGACCTTTGTTTACTTTTATTGGACGTCTGGTAGGAGAGAAGGGCGCACAATTATTGCCAGAAGTCATTTCTAATTTCTTAAATGCAGGAGGTAACGGTTCGTTTGCTGTTTTAGGAACAGGTGACCCACATTTACATGAAGTATTTGCTCAAATGAAACATCATTATTCGGGTCGTTTTGATGCAAAATTAGAGTATAACGAAGGACTTGCGCATCAACTATATGCAGGTTCAGATTTTCTTATGATGCCATCCAAAGTAGAGCCTTGCGGACTCAATCAGATGTATGCTTTACGATATGGAACAATTCCTGTGGTGCGAGCTATTGGTGGTTTAAAAGATACCATTCAGGATATTGGTTTTGAAGACGGAACGGGTATTCGATTCGATCATTTCAGTGTTCATGATTGCTTCAATGCTATCCGAAGAGCGGCTATGTTGTATGACAATCAAGATTTTTTCAAAACAGTTAGAAACCGAGGGATGCAAGTTGATTTTTCTTGGGATCGTTCAGCTCAAGAATATCAAAATTTATACAAAGAATTGGTGTAGTAGCTATCACAAATGACTATTCAATATCAGGATCAATGCTTAACCATTTTTGAAAGTGCGCTCTTTAGAACGACTTCAAGTGTCTTGCAAACGGCGGACTTCGTTTTAGTAGTTGATCCTAACTGGCTGCCTAAAGAGGTGCAAACTATTGTAGAATACGTAGATTCCGTTAAAGGAGACCAACCAGTTTACTTACTGTTTACCCATTCCGATTACGATCATATCATAGGATATGGAGCATTTCCAGATGCAACGGTTATTGCTTCCAGAGCATTTCAAGATAATTCTAAAAAGGAATCAATCTTGGAGCAAATTCGAGATTTTGACGACCAGTATTATATCAAACGAGATTATCCAATAGTATATCCAAATGTTGATGTTTTAATTTCAGAAGATGGTCAAGAACTCACGATTGGATCGACAAAATTGATTTTTTATTTAGCTAGTGGACACAATGAAGATGGTATTTTTACACTCGTTAATAACTACTGGTTTGCAGGAGATTATTTGAGTAATATTGAGTTTCCATACATCTATCATTCAGTGAAAGAATATATAGATACGCTGGATATTTGTGCTACTATTTTAAATGAAACATCTGATCTATTATTAATTTCAGGTCATGGAGATTATACAGCTTTGAAACACGAAATTCAAGCAAGAATAAATAACTCATTTGAATACATCAATAATGTGATAGATTGTGTTGAACAGCAAAAAGAATTTCCATTGAAAGCCTTTTTAAGTCATTACGATTTTCCAAAAGTAATGACCAATTTCCACGTAAATAATATGTTAATTTTCAAAAAGGAATTTACATCGTCTTAAACCCACCTTTTATAGAAATAATTTAGAAAGTAGCTGCCAAAAGGTGATCTTTCGTGCAACCCTTGCAAGTTCATGCTGTTCTTAATACTATTAAAATCAATATTGGACAAGTAAAATAATAATTCAAATTACAACAATAATTTGAGTTCTGGTAAAATATCAATTCCATGCGACTGTTCTACATTTATACCGCATTATTCGTATGCTTTGCGCTCAGCTCTAAAGCACAAGCTCCTCAAAAACAACTTCAAGCTTCTCGATTAACTCAAAGCATCAAACTCGATGGAAAACTCAATGAAATTGACTGGTCTATAGCTCCCTTTGCAACCGACTTTATTCAAAATGATCCAATTCCCAACGGTAAACCATCCCAAAAATCTGAAATTCGGATTTTATATGACGATCAGGCGGTTTATATTGGAGCGATGCTATATGATACGAAGCCCGATTCCATTTTACAAGAATTGAGCGAACGGGATAATGTTAATAATACGGATTGGTTTGGAATTATGATAAATGCCTATCAAGACGGACAAAATGCACAAGGATTTTACGTGACTGCTGCTGGTGTACAAGTAGATATGTTATACTCTGCTTCGAGTGGTAATGGTGGTTCAAATAATGCCTTTCAAGGGGACAGAAATTGGGATACCGTATGGGGAAGTGAGGTAGCTTTTACAGATGAAGGCTGGATTGTAGAAATGCGATTACCTTACGCAGCACTACGTTTTCCAAATAAGGATATACAAGAATGGAATATCAATTTTGGTCGAATGATCCGCCGTGATCGAGAACAGTTATTCTGGAATGAAGTTGATCCGCAAGGGCCTGGTTTTATACAACAGGCGGGTGTTTTAAAAGGGATTGAAAATATCAAAGCTCCTGTTCGTTTGTCGGCCACCCCTTTTGTGGCAGGTTATGCAGAAAACTACTTCGATAGTAATGAAAACCCCAAAAGTAGTAATGGTTTTTCATGGAATGCAGGAATGGACATCAAGTACGGAATCAATGATGCGTTCACCTTAGATATGACCTTAATTCCTGATTTTGGAGAAGCGATTTCTGATAATCAAGTTCAAAATTTATCTGCTTTTGAAATTCAATTTGACGAAAATCGACAGTTTTTTACCGAAGGAATTGAGTTATTCAATAAAGGAAATCTCTTTTATTCAAGAAGAATTGGTGGACAACCGATCAACTATGGAGCAGCAGATGACGATCTAGGAGAAAATGAAGAAATTATTGAAAATCCTTACACCACACAATTATACAATGCTACAAAGGTATCTGGGCGAACCAAAAAAGGATTAGGAATAGGTGTGTTCAACGCCATTGCTGGCCCGACAGAAGCCATTATTGAAAATATGGAAACAGGCAATCGGCGAACCGTACAGACGAGTACATTGACGAATTATAACGTTTTCGTTCTAGATCAAAATCTCAAAAATAATAGTTTTGTTACGCTGTTGAATACCAATGTCATGCGGTCTGGTTCAGACTATGATGCCAACGTCACTTCCGCACAAACGACACTCCGTAATAAGGACAACTCATACGCTGTTTCTGGAAGTGCAACGCTCACTCAAAAATATTTTACAGACGAAACGGATTTAGGGCATGCTTATAATATCGGTATTGCTAAAACCAGTGGAAATTACACAGGTGAGTTATTCTACAACGTAGAAAGTTATGATTATGATCCAAATGATTTGGGTTTTTTATTTAGTCCAAATGAACGTCAATTGGGTGCAAATGTATCTTTTAGAACCAATGAAGAATTTTGGAAATACTTTAATTCTGGAGGTTGGAGCGTCGGAGCTGAATACAACAGATTGGATAAACCGAACGTATTTAGAAATGCTGAAATTTGGGGAGAAGCATGGGTGCGTACCAAAGCATTTACCTACATTAATATGTGGGCTGGAACATCCTTCTTACCATTAGCGGATTATTTCGATCCTCGTACAGCAGATTTCTCTCGTTATTATGAACTACCCGAAGTGATGTGGAACGGCTTCTGGGCGTCTACTGATTATCGGAAACGATTTGCCATAGACTTTAGCGGACGCTCTCGATTTGTCAATGAAACCGATCGAGTCAACTATTCTTTTGAAATCCGACCTCGTTTTCGCTTCAATAACAAGTTTACCATGATTGTCGGAACAGAATATGGCAATTGGAATAATGATGTAGGTTATGTAGATACGTTGGAAGATGGTGATATTATTTTTGGTCGCCGAGATCGGAAAACATTAGAAAATACCATTCGAGCGAATTATGCTTTCAACAATAAAATGACCCTGAGTTTCCGTCTCCGCCACTACTGGGCTAATGTATCCTACAAATCTTTACATTTGCTGGGTGAAGTAGGTAATCTATTGCCAACTGATTATAATGACTTTAGTGATAATAGCTTTAACGCCTTTAACATAGATGCTATCTATCGTTGGCGATTTGCGCCTGGGAGCGACATCTTTATCATCTGGAAAAACTCTATTTTCGGGAGCGACAATGAATTTGATCAAATTACCTACTCCTACGGAACAGGTCTGGATCGTTTATTTGAATTACCACAACGGAATAGTTTATCCATAAAGGTGATTTATTTTTTAGATTACTTATCTTTAGCAGGAAATAAATGATGTGCTCATGTGTTCACGTGCTCAAGTACAAAATTGAATGTACATGAAAGCAAAAAACGTAAATACCTGAATAGATCATATCTAAATAATCGCACGTGAACACATGCACACTTGCCTGCGGCAGGCAGGCGTTAACACACGAACACGTTAGAAAATGAAAAATACACAAATCAAATTAATTGCTCGACCAGTAGGAATGCCAAAAGCGAGTGACTTTTCGATAGAAGAAAACGAAATGCCAATTCTAAAAGATGGCGAATTTTTGGTCAAAAACGAATACATTTCTCTTGATCCAGCAATGCGAGGATGGATGCGAGATGTTCGTTCCTACATTCCACCAGTAGCTTTGGGCGATGTGATGCGAGCAGGGACAGTCGGCGAGGTCATCGAATCCAAAAATGATAAATTCAAAGTGGGTGACTTTGCTTCTGGTTGGGGTGGTGTACAAAAATATTCTGTTTCAGACGGAAAAATGTCGCACAAAGTTGATCCAAGTATAGCACCATTACCCAAGTTTTTGGGTGTATTAGGAATGCCAGGAATGACGGCTTATTTTGGTTTGTTACATGTAGGTGAGCCAAAAGAAGGAGATACTGTTTTAGTATCAGGTGGTGCAGGTGCAGTGGGTTCGGTCGTTGGGCAAATTGCCAAAGTCAAAGGCTGCCGAGTCGTCGGAATTGCTGGCGGTGCAGAAAAATGTAAATATCTAGTCGATACACTCGGTTTTGATGATGCCATTGATTACAAAAACGAAAATATCCATAAAGCCATTAAACGCACTTGTCCTAAAGGTATTGATGTGTATTTTGATAATGTTGGAGGTGAAATCCTAGACGCCGCTCTTGGACGCATCAATATGCACGCCCGTATCGTCATTTGTGGTGCTATTTCTCAGTATAATAATGAAACACCTGTCAAAGGGCCAAGTAACTATTTATCCTTATTGGTCAATCGGGCTCGTATGCAAGGTATGGTCGTCATGGACTACGCTAAAGATTACCGCATGGCTGCCATGGAAATGGGTGGTTGGATGATGCAAGGCAAACTCCACTCCAAAGAATTTATTGTGGACGGTATTGAAACCTTCCCAGAAACTTTACTCCGTTTGTTTAATGGTGACAAAATGGGGAAATTGTTGTTGAAGGTGTAGGAAAGGGAATCATTATTTTGCTAAATATTATATTAACGATGTAGTTCTGGTAATGATTATCTAAAAAAGTGCTTTAATATATGATAAACTTTTTAATAGTTCGAATATGATGAATTGGTGAAATGATCACGTCCTTTTATTTTATAGTCAGACTTGATTTATTAATAATATGAAAATAGAGTTTATATTACTTTGTATAGTTACGACTTGTATAAGTGTAGGTTGCGGAAAGGTATATCATAATACTACATGGAAAATTGATCCATGTGATGAGCGTAAAATCGCGATTATTCCTCCCAAATTATACATTGAAAATAGAAAGGTAAAGGATATGGAAGCTTATAAAAAACTATTAAAAGAAAAGTCTTTTGAAATGCAGGCTATTATTTTTGATAGTTTTAGACGAGGAGAAAACATAATTATTAAAGACATAGAAAGTACAAATGAAATACTAGAAGCAAATAGGTTAAAGAATAACTCGAGCAATAATCCTATAGAAATTTGTTCTATCCTAGCGGTTGATGAAATTATATTTTCTGATTTTTTCTTAACAGACCCAGATCCTGAAATAGCATTATCTGCTGCTTTCGCCACAGGTCTAGGATTACTTAGAGCACCTAAAAGAAAATCGAAGGTTTCTTTTCAAATTTATGAAAAAACTTCTAATAGAGTTATGTGGAACTACGAACAAAGAGTATTTGGAGATGATCCAATTTCTATCTTGGATAGTGTACTAGAATTTGTAAATATGAAATCTCCTTACCAAAAAGAATGTAGATCATAAATAAATTATATAACCCGATACAATCAGTACCAAATATTCAAAAAATAACAAACAACATAAAATAATGAATAAATCCCTTTATTTCGTAGCCATCATATCGCTACTATTTGCAGCTTGTAAAAGCAAGAAAATTCCACTGGAAGCCACCTTATCCGAGGAAAGGAACTTGGATACCTTAGTCATTTCTGCACCTAAGACAGACAGTCAAAAAGCACCAGAAGATTTTGAACTGCCTGTGTATAATGCCGAAGCAACCAAAATGTACGATCTCCTACACACTAAATTAGATGTGCGGTTTGACTGGGAAAAACAACGGGTGATCGGTAAAGCAACCCTTCGATTAAAACCTTATTTTTATGCCAATCGCTTCTTGGAATTGGATGCTAAGAATTTTGATATTAATAGTGTTTTGGATGCTAAATCAAAATCACCACTCCAATATGAATATGACGGTTACAAACTAAAAATTGATCTAGGACGAGAATATACTAAAGATCAAGAATTAGAAGTTTTTGTTGATTATGTAGCAAAACCTGCCGAACGTAATGAGAAAGGTGGTAGCGCAGCAATCACGTCCGATCAAGGTCTGTTTTTTATCAACCACGATAACAGCGACCCAACCAAACCCATGCAGATTTGGACACAGGGAGAGACGGAGAGTAACTCTCGTTGGTTTCCAACTATTGATAAACCGAATGAGCGTTGTACGCAAGAATTGTACATTACCGTTCAGGATAAATACAAAACCCTATCCAATGGTATCAAGCAATCTTCTACCAAAAATAGTGATGGTACTCGTACCGATTATTGGAAAATGGACTTGCCACATGCTCCGTATTTATTTATGATTGGTGTCGGAGAATTTGCTGTGGTCGAAGACAAATGGAACGATATGGTGGTCGATTATTATGTAGAACCTGATTATGAAGAAGATGCGCGTGCTATTTTTGCGAATACGCTAGAAATGCTCGATTTCTTTTCAGAAAAAACGGGGTATAAATATCCTTGGCCAAAATATTCTCAAATCGTAGTTCGAGACTATGTATCGGGTGCAATGGAAAATACCTCAGCGGTTATTTTTGGAGAATTTGTACAGCGTCATGCTAATGAATTGATTGACGATAACAATGATAAAATCGTTGCACACGAAATGTTCCATCATTGGTTTGGTGATTTGGTTACCTGTGAAAGCTGGGCAAACTTGACCTTGAATGAAGGTTTTGCAAATTATTCTGAATATTTATGGTTAGAACATAAATACGGGAAAGACGAAGCGGACTATCACCGATTAACCGAAATGAATGGTTACATAGGCGAATCTCGTCAAAAAATCCATCCATTGATTCACTTTGGCTATAATGATAAAGAGGATATGTTTGATGCCCACAGTTATAATAAAGGTGGCTTGGTCTTACACATGTTGCGTAACCAAATTGGCGATGATGCTTTTTGGGCTGGCTTGAATAAATATTTGATGGACAATCAATATTCAGATGTAGAAGTAGATGAATTGCGGATGGCATTTGAAGATGTAACGGGACAAGACTTAAACTGGTTTTTCAACCAATGGTATTTAGAACCTGGTCATCCTGATGTTACGATTGATTACAGCTACGACGAAGAAAATAAGCAAATCAATGTGATGATGGAACAAATACAGAACCCTGACCGAATGCCAGCAATTTTTGAAATGCCATTAGCCATTGATGTGTATGTTGGAAAAGCGTCCCCAAGACGATATGATGTGCGAATGACAGAACGCAAACAGACCTTTACTTTTGATGTAACTGAACAACCGCAACTGGTCAACGTTGATGCAGATCGAGTATTACTATGGGAAGTAAAAGACAATAAAACAGAGGATCAATATGTGTTTCAATACTTCAACGCGCCTCAATTTATGGATCGTTATGAAGCTATGATTGCATTAAAAGATAGCCCATCAGAAAGCGCACAATCGGTGATGAGGGCAGCCCTAAATGATAAGTTTTGGGCCATTCGTGGTGCAGCACTAAATGTATCACCTGTGAGCGCTGGTTTGATGCCAACTTATGCCAAAATGGTTGATGATAAACATTCAGAAGTTCGTGCTGCAGCTTTAGGGAAATTAGCAGAATCAGGTGATTCATCGTATTTGCCAGCTATGAAAAAAGCATTAGAAAATGATCCGTCACCAATGGTACAAGCGTCAGGACTAATGGGGGTTGCTGCCATTGACAAAGCCGCTGCGGCAGACTATGCAACCAAGTTAGAAAAGAGTGAAAACGGTTCCATCATTGCTGCCATTAGTGAGATTTACACAGAATCAGGTGATCCTTCTAAAATGGAGTTTTTTGAAAAAAATGCCTCTAAAACAGATGGTTATGACGCCATTAGTTTTATGGCAAACTACCTATTTTTAGCCGTAAATGATAGCGATCCTAGTATTGGACGAGCGTTAAGTTTCTTAAAAGAAATGGCAGTCGATCAGGCACAATCTCCTTGGCGACGATATGGTGCGACAAAAGCTATGGCTGATTTAAGAACTGAATATCAAGGAGCATTAGCTTCGGCAAATGATTTGGATCGAAATCGCTACACTCAAAAAGTGAATCAACTCAATGAGATTATTAATATGATCAAAGAGAAAGAATCCAACGGACAATTGAAGCAGATTTATCAGCAGCTTTAAGCGTTAATATTATATCAACATTCACATGGTGGGGTGATTGAGATCAATATTCAATCACCCCATTTTTTTGGTTGACGATAGTATCAATGACGCTCCCTATGCTGCTACTGATGCTTCCACATTTTTATCTTGTTTTGCAGCACTAGAAAGCAACATGAATTCATTGACAGATATTTCTGTGATATTTCGTTTGTTACCCATTTTATCCTCATAACTTCGGTGTTGTAAACGACCCATTACAGCAATTTCGTTTCCTTTTTTCAAAAAGACTTCCATATTCTCCGCTGTTTTTCCCCAAGCCACTAAGCGATGCCACTGTGTCTCCACTACTTTTTCACCTTTAGCATTTTTAAAAATATCCTTTGTTGCAATAGATACTCTCGCTAGTTTCTGACCATTGTTGAAAGTTCTCATTTCAGGATTCATTCCCAATTTTCCAATCAACTGCACTTTGTTTCGTAAATTATTCATCGTATTTAAAGTTTTATGAACGTATCGTGTTCATGTTAAGAATGTGCTCATGTGTTCACGTTTTGCTAAACATGAGCGATTTATTATTTATTTTTTTAAAGTGTTCATGTACTGACTCATTCGAGTGTTCACGTACCATGATATTTTATAATTTATTTTTAATTGTTCTGCTAACATATTTTATCATCCCAAGACACAATGCTCTTGCTCTATCAACTTGTATATGTAAGTGATGAAGTTCTTTAGAATTCATATATCCAATATCTTCGATGATATAGAGCATACTTTTTACTTCGGCTGCCGAGCTTTGGGCGATATCTAAAAAACGTTTAAACTCTTTTCGAGAATATCGCCTAAAACCTTCTGCTATATTATTCATTACAGATATAGCTGCTCGTCTCAGTTGATTTCTAAGATCAAAGTCTTTTGATATTTTACCATAATTACTATACTTGTATGTACTGGTTGCCAACACACGTGCCGCTTTCCAACATTCTAAGTCTTCAAATTTTCTTATTTTCACATTAATAATTTAATTACAGATAAAAAATAACACGTAAGTGTAAAAGCACGTGAACACTTGAGCACAATAACACGTGAACACTTAATAAATTTGACAATGCAAAACTACGGGCAACTCCAAGCCAGAGTCGGGAAATAAACGTTTAATTTCGTTTGTAATTAATTGTAAGCATTTGTAAACGAATAAAACAGGTTGAAATATGTTATTAGATAGATGTAAGTTGGTTTTTATTATGTTGATAATCAGTAGTTTAATTAGTGTGGTGCAAGCTCAAACTAATGAATCTGAGAAACTGTATAAAATTTTTAAAAAAGAGCGAGAATTTCGGAAAACTACCAATAAAATGTTAGTGCCTTGTGATTGGTCGAATGGAATTTCACCGATTTCAGTAGAAGGACAGTTGGCTTTTTTGGAAGGATGGAAGGGGATTTTGACAGAAATAAACGCCATTAATAGGTCAAAATTAGACGAAACAGATCAGGTGAGTTATGATATGTTCCGATTTATTGTGGAAGATGCGATAGCCCAAATAGAGTTTGAAACCTATTTGATTCCAATAGATTCGGATAGTGGATTTCATATTGATTATGTGTACTTGGTAGGGCGGACAAAACCAGAAACCATAGAAGAGTTTGAAGCATATATAGAGCAATTGGCCTACTTCAAATCATTTGCAACTCAGCATATTGAACTCATGCGGCTAGGTATCCAAAAAGGGATGACCTTGCCACGGATCATACTTGATAATTATGAAAGTGGGATTGATCCGCATGTGGTTGATAATCCATCAGACAGCTATTTTGCTACGCCGTTTAAAAATATGCCAACTACTTTTACAGAAAAAGAGAAACATCAAATCCGTGATGCGGCTTGGGCAGCTATTGATACGAGCATAATTGCTGGATATAAAATGTTTAGTGATTTCATAAAGAATGAATATCGACCTGCTGCTCGAACGACGTTAGGAGCTACAAATCTACCAAAGGGGAAAGAATACTATCAGCAACGAGTCAATTATTATTCTACTTTAGATATGACCGCTGATGAAATTTTTGAACTCGGACAACAAGAAGTCGCTCGAATTCGGAAAGATATGGAGGCTGTTATCAAGGAGGTGAACTATGATGGAAGTTTTGCTGAATTTTTGAACTTTTTGAGAACGGATCAACAGTTTTATTGCGATACACCAGAATGTTTACTAAAAGAAGCATCCTATCTTTCTAAAAAAATTGATGGTGTTTTACCTCAGTATTTCGGAAAATTACCTCGATTATCTTATGGTGTAGAAGCGGTGCCAGCAGCTATTGCGCCTAAATATACGACAGGACGTTATTCTACAGGATCGGCAGCCGAGCATCGGGCAGGCTTTTATTGGGTCAACACTTATAATTTGCCAGCTCGTCCATTGTATGTTTTACCAGCATTAACCTTACATGAAGCCGTGCCTGGACATCATTTGCAAATATCTTTAGCGGAAGAGATTGAAGGTTTGCCACCATTTAGAACGCAAACCTATTTAAGTGCTTACGGCGAAGGTTGGGCGTTATACTGCGAATGGCTAGGAGAGGAGATGGGTATTTACACGACACCATATACTCGTTTTGGACGGATGACCTACGAGATGTGGCGGGCGTGTCGATTAGTCGTAGATGTAGGTATGCATGCTAAAGGTTGGACTCGCCAAGAAGCCGTCGATTTTATGGCTTCTAATACAGCACTTTCAATGCACGAAGTCAATACTGAAATTGATCGCTATATTGGTTGGCCCGCACAGGCATTGTCTTACAAAATTGGAGAATTAAAAATTAGAGAACTTCGTCAGTTAGCAGAAGCAAAATTGGGTAATCGTTTTAATATCAGAGATTTTCATGATCTAATTTTGAAGAATGGTTCTGTCCCGCTTTTTATATTAGAAAAACAAGTAAGAGATTGGATCAAATCGTATAAAGATTGATGAAAAATAGCCGTTTTCAGTACTGGAAACGGCTATTTTTTGAAAAACTATGCAGTTAAACCACCATCTACAACATAGGTAGCACCCGTTGTATATCGGGCTTTATTACTTAGTAAAAAGAAAACGGTATCTGCTATTTCGTCTTCTTGTGCGTATTTTCCTAATGGGATTTGAGCCTTGAAACCTTCCTTTACGGATTCTGCTTCGTCTCCACCTAGACCTTGTTCGATAGAATCCATCATTCTAGAATCAACCACTCCTGGGTGTACCGAATTGACTCGGATACCCATATCAGCACCTTCTAATGCTGCTGTTCTCATTACTCCGATAGTGGCATGTTTACTGGTAATATAAGGCATCATTCCTGCCGTTCCTTGCAGACCTGCAACTGATGAAGTAATAACGATACTTCCACCACCTGATTTACTCATAGATTTCATCACGTGCTTCATGCCGTATACCACACCGTATACATTTACTTGCATAACTTGATCGAAATCTTTTGCTTTGAGTTCGGTTAAGGGGGTAACGACTCCTTCAATACCTGCGTTGTTGAAAAACATATCAATACTACCAAATTCCTTTTCGGCTTTCTTGACATATTTTTTGACATCGGCTTCCTTGGTAACATCTGCTACACAAATAGCTACTTTATCACTATTCATGTCTTTTTTGACGGTGTTTAATTGTTTTTTATCAATATCTACCAATAGAATATTGCATTTTGCTTTCAAGAATAATTTAGCTGTGGCAACACCTATTTCACCTGCTCCTCCTGTAATAATAATAGTTTTATTTTTCATTGGTTATTGAGTTATATGGTTTAAAATCTCGTTATGTCAATAGACATAGATACCTCACCTATAACTGTCCAAGGAATGGTTTGTTCGATAAAAAAAGCCTGTTAACTCGTTTTAGAAAACGAACGAACAGGCTTTTTTTATAAAAAATTATAAACTATTGTGATGTGCAATGAAGGCTAGATCAGTTCACCAAATCTACTTCAGCCGCTTGTAGAACTTCCTTGTTATTATTGCTTGAATAATGTACAAAAGCAATAACGGTACATTCATTTTCATCCCAATTTTCGGGAAGGGTATAATTGATACTTTTTTCAAAAGAAAATCCGTCCAAAATATCTTCTGTAATAGGATCACCATCGAAATTTGTGGTAATCACATCTCGAAAAACGTGTTTATGATTATAATCTGGAATATCACCTTGTACTGGGATAGTTTGATAATCGACAATATTATTTTCTGTAATCATAACAGTATAACGTAAATCCTCATTACTGAGATTTTCAGTTGGTAAAAATGTCAAATCAACCGTTAGGTTTCGATCTGTCATACTAAATGTCGGATCAATTCCAATTTTTATCTTTGGTTCTTCTACCAATTGTTCATCCACATGACCATTCCAAGTACTTTGCGCAATTTGTAAACTAGCTTCTCCTTGAAATAACTTACGATCCACAACTGCCGTTGGAAAACCAATAGGTTGTTCCAAATAATTTAATATAGCTGTTCCATCATCGGTTCTAAAATCATATAAACTCTCATTATGTGGTGGCGAAAAGAAGCCCGCATGAATAGAAACCGCCACTAATTGATTGCCATAGGTATTAAGCATCGTCTCTAGTTGTTCACTACCCTCAGGGCAGTTGACACAACGTACACCTGTAAATTCTTCAATCAATACTTGACGTGGTTGATCTTCTAAATTGACGTCAATTTCTTCAGAATTATTACCACCATTTGGAGGTGAAACGTCTGGTGGAATTTCTTCACAGCCCGTTGATAAAAGGGCAAAGGCGAACAGGAAATAAATCAAGTTTTTCATAATCTAAATTATTATAAGCTTTATATATTCTAATACTCAACCCAACAAAAATAGAAAATACTCATATGATTTGCTACAGAGGCACAAACTTGCCTGCTGCACGCAGGGTCGCAGAGTTCTTAGGTTTTCTTTGTATTTTCCTCTGTATCTCAGCGTCTCTGTGGCTAACATATTAAGAAAATATTTTTTTGTCGGGTCTAGTAATATTCTAATTAAAACGAAGAAGTTATCGTCATTTTAACACCACTAAACGCAGGTTCTAAACGGCAAATTCCTCCTGTACAAACCACACCTTCAACTTGTTTAACATAGCTCAACGAATATCGGTTGGCTTTATTCGTATAAAATATGTCAAAACGAGGATAGTGGATCGCTAATTTTTTTCCGTTGCTATCCGTAGGAGAATTTTTACCTGGAACAACATTGTACATATCTGAAACGGTAAGCGTCCAGTGTGGTGCAATGCTATACTCTGCTAAGGCAAAAATCCAATTCCCATAATCGTGTCTGGTCTTTTTTTGAGTTTCTGGGTCTATATAAGTACCCACCGTCATGACTTGCGCTTCGAGACGCAGTGACTTCTTACGAGTAAATTTATACAGAAATTCAGCATAAGGTGTAACTGTTTCTACGTTGGGTACACCCGGCTTCACCTCATACAATTCTTGGTTATATACTTGTCGTTGAACGCCCGCAATCAACTGCCACTTTCGTTTGTATTTATAAGTAATTTCTAATAAATATTCTTTGTATAAACGTTGATTATCTAAATCAGTAATATCAGAATAATTACCATTAATTAACAGCTTTTTGATGGGTGCATAAGTAATATCCAATTGGTAGGCTTGCTCTCCCATAAATTGCGTAGCGGCATTGTATCGAGCCGTCATTCTATATGTATTCACTCTTGTTAAAGGGGGCAAAAAGTTAACCAAACCTCTGTTTAGTTGTTCTTGTGGGCGAGTTCTGAATACAAAATTTTCATTTCGCTTATATTCAGCTGTAATGCCCAACCCTTTTTGAGTATAACTCAAACTGGTGTAAATAGCCGTTCCAGCTTCGTTTATGAAAGTGACTGGAATAGTATCAATTACATTTTCAAGAGCCTCTGGTGTTTTATAAGCTGCTTCTACATACCAATTAAACCCTTTATAAGTCAAATTATTATATATACTAAAAGCATGTACGTTGTACTTTGGTTCAAAAACAAAATCACTATTAATACTATGATAGGTACGAATGTCGGCTGCTAGCAAGTTCATAGTAGCATCATCTAGTGTTCTATTTACTGCACCAATACCAGGTGCTAAGGTCAAGCCAGACGAATCAATAGCAATAAATCCGTCAATACTTGCTCCTTTGATAACAGAATCATACAATCCAAATTGTTGTTTCTGTTTGCCCATAAAGCCTTTAATCTGCCAATTGGGCGCAATATCATAAGTCAATTTACCACCATACAAAGCATTATCAATTGCTAGTGGACGTTCTTCAAAAGCTCTGTAAATAATACCACTACCAATTTGATCGTAGATATAGCCTATTTCGACGCCTAGTTTATCTACTTTTTTACGAATGTACCAGCGACCCACACCCTGTCCATTGAATGAACCTTGTGGATTGATGATATTTGAATTGTGGAAAAAATCAAATCGAACACCAATATCAAAACCCCAATTGTTATAATTCATGTTCAACCAAGATTCACCACCAAATAGCTGGCGGTCATATTGAGGGGTATTGGCTGCACCAATCAGCGTATCTCGTTGAAAGAAATTAGCGTTGAGTTCTAGATTACCTGTCAGCCTACCGCCACCATTATTATTTTGTTGAGCATGCAATAAAGAACAAGTAGTCAATGTGAATAGCAGCAATACTGCTTGAAATCGAATGTTTGGAAAATGATTCATAAACTTATTAAAAGTTGGAGCAGTAGATGGTTGGTTAATCCAATTAACTGATCTGATATAAAATTGATTTTTGTTTCGTTTGTTTTATAATTTTGATAACCAATTGAACAAGCTTGGTTAAAAATTAGTTAAACCAAGTCTAAATTCGAGCATTGAGTTCAAAATAGTAGTAATTTGAGTCAAATACCAACCAAAACTAAACGTAAAAATACTTTTTCTTCTAGTTTTTTGCGGTTATTTTTGTCGGGAAAATGCTTTTATCTATTTGCTTGTCTTATAATGTTGTTCATCATAAAAAGAATAAGCATTTAAATTGATAAAGATTGCGAATGATTTTTTGGTGAACTTCTTAGATAGCTATGAACCAAATAATGAAAGCAACTACTTTTAACACTTATTTTTATTAAAATTTATAAAAGATCGTATATAATGAATAGTCTTTTGAAATGTTTTGCCTTGATGGCTGGTTTAGTACTTTCCACCACTCTTTTTGCGCAGCGTGATGTTCCTAGTATTCCTGTAAAAACTTTAGATGGTAAAACCGTAAATATTCAAGATTTTGCAAACAATGGAAAAATAACGGTATTGAGTTTTTGGGCGACTTGGTGTTCTCCTTGTAAAAAAGAGCTAGACGCTATTGCAGATATTTATCCTGATTGGGTAGAGGAGTATGATATGGAGTTGGTGGCGGTGACGATTGACACGCAGCGTGCTTTGGCAAAAGTACCAGGAATGGTGAATACAAAAGGTTGGGAATATACGATTTTATCAGATGCCAATCAGGAATTACAAAAGGCATTAAACTTTCAAACTGTACCACAGACATTTGTGATTGATCAAGATGGTGTGATTGTTTACTCACATTCGGGCTATGTACCTGGTGATGAGTACGAGTTGGAAGATAAAATCAAAGAACTAGCAGAGAAGTAAACTGCTGCTATTCAGATAGCTCTTTTTAAGAGCGTGTATAAACAAACATTGCAAACCTCTTGTGTTTAACCAAAGCGCAAGGGGTTTTGTTTTTGTGTAGTGAAATGGTGACTAGAGTCATCATTTCACTTTATATTCATTACAATAAAAAGATTATGTCCCATTCCTACCTTTCTTCCATTCAACGACAATTTGAATACTACAAATCACTGGGTGAAAAAGCGATAGCGCAAGTACCTGATGAACAATTATTTTGGCAAATAACTCCCGAAAGCAATAGCATGGCATCTATTGTCAAACATCTTTGGGGCAATATGCTATCTCGCTGGACAAATTTTAGAACAGAAGATGGAGAAAAGGAATGGCGGCAGAGAGAAGCAGAGTTTGATAATAACATTAAATCAAGAACGGAGTTGATTGATAAATGGGAAGCAGGTTGGGAATGCCTTTTCGATGCACTCAAACCACTTCAAGACGATGATTTAGAAGAACTCATTTATATCCGAAATCAAGGGCATACTATTACAGAAGCAATCAATCGGCAGTTAGCACATTATAGTTATCATGTTGGACAACTGGTGTTTCTGGCTCGAATTATTGCTAGTGATAATTGGCAAAGTTTGTCTATTCCTCGTGGTGGTTCGATCGCTTATAATACTGATAAGTTTGCACAAGAAAAACGACGTGAACATTTTACGGATGAGTTTTTGAATAAAGAGTAGGATTATAAATGGAATGATAGCATGAGTCATCATTTCACTAAATCTGATTTAGTCATTTCCCATAGTACCTCCATCGCTTTTTGGGCATCTTTAATGTCTACAAAAATATGATCGTGGTAATAACCCGCTACGACATTACAACTAATATTATGGTTACCTAATTCCGTTGCAAAGGCTGCTGTTAGTCCCACAGCTTCCAAAGAAGAATGAATATTCAGCGTGATCCAAGCCGCAATATATTCAAAGGATAACCCGAGTTTTTCTGCATTTACCTTTGATAGGATAAGTGTCGTTCCTTCTTTTTCTTGAATCTCGCAAATGGTGCTATTTCTTGGAATTCCCTCTAAACTCGTTACGATCGCAAAAACATATTCGCCCTCGTTCAAGACGGGTTCCATATTGGCAATGAGCTGTTGGAGATTGGTGACACCTGTTAGTTTAGCCATATTACGGATTATCCTTCAAAATTAGATTTTGCGTGTGAGCCATCGCAATAAGGTTTGTTGTTGGAATGTCCGCAACGACAAAAAGCCGTTTTATCTTCCTTAGTTTCGATATTTCCATCCAAATCACTAATATTTAAGGTTCCATACACCAATAACGGCCCATTTTTCAACATTTCTACTTTGGTTTCAGGAGAAGCATCTACCTTATCTTCACTAGCATCATTGGTATAATAGCTCAACGCACCCGATGGACATTTATCAATTTGAGCCTTTAAAGCCTCTGTGCTAGCATTATTTGGTTTGATCCAAGGTTTAGCTTTAGGGTCATATACTTCTGGAAGCATATTTATACACACCTTAGCATGAAAACATTTAGCAGGTTTCCAAACAACAGTTAACTCACCGTTGCTATACTCTTTAACTACGTCTTTTTTACTCATATTAATCTATTTTTACGCCTTTTAATACCAATGTTTTCCACTCTGGGTGTCGCTTTATGTAAGCTGCTACAAAAGGACAAAGGGGAACTAAAATCAAATCTTTTTTTTTGACATCTTCCAACACGGCTTTTACCAAAGCAGAACCAATGCCTTTTCCTTCTAAGCCTACGGGCACCTCGGTATGTGTCAAAAAAATTTTATCGGTTGTCCGAATGTATTCAATTTTTGCAATTTTGCCATCTACGTCAAATTCATATTGTTTAGCGGCTTCATTATTGACTAGCGTATAATTCATTTTGTTTATGGATTTTAATATTGTTATTTATCTTGGAGCTGATTGCCACATAATATTCATGATTTTCCATTTTCCAGTCTCGGACTTGCTTAGGTGCATAAAATCAATGCCCCACTGTGCTGTCAATTTCGCAGAAGCTGTTTTATCATTAACTTCATAAATATCAATTTTTTTGGGACTATCTGTATTCGCCTGATCGCCATTTATATTCCAAGTAGCTGATAAATCATACAATTGCTGATAGGTCATGGGCACATGATAATATGATTGTCCATCATAGTCGTAGTACCCTATTTTATGCAAAGTGGTATCTACGCTTCTTTCAATTCGTTCTGGTTCGGCATTATACAAAGCCAATACATAATCTTCGATAGCACTTTGTACTAGCTCTCGATCGGTTTGGATTGTTGTGCCTTGTACGAAAATGATTAGGGTAAATAATAGAAAACACAGTCCAAACAATATTGTTTTTAGATGCGAAGAGATGTTTGAATATATCATGTTTTTACTTTTGATTCATTTGCTTTTTTCACGATTCAGAAATCTGCGTTGCTTTCAATTGTTAGAATAGTATTTGTCTATAAAAAAAGTTTTGATGTTTAATTATTGCTAGCGTTCTAGTTTCCTTAAATTAATAAGAATTTTTGAGTTTTAGAAAGATTGATTCATATTTATAAAATGTATTTTCGTTACTACTGGTTTAGAAAGAAACGCTTTTTTAGATTACTCTTTTCCTGTTCGTAAGCAAGGAGTATAGATATTTGTTTCAGATTGAAAATAAAATAGGGCGATTTACACTTTTGTAAATCGCCCTTTTACATAATTTAGCCAGTGGCTAAACTGGCTTATTCCAACTTATACTATTCTTTATTGGTTACCACCAGCACCATCACTAGTGCCACCAGCACAACCATCTATGAAAGCATCGAATTCAACACCTAACTTCACTTCAAAACCAGGCAATAAATCAATGTCAATACCTGCATCATAATCGACACCAATAGCAGGGGTTGTCATTCCAATAATCTGGTCTGAATCAATACCTTGATCTGTTTCATAATCTGCATTCATATCTAGCATACCTGTTAATTGATTGCCTGCTTCATAACCATCTACACAAGGATCAGCAGTACAACCGTCTGTAACCATCACACTAGCAGTAGCAGTAGAACCGATTGCATCAGTTACTATCACATTATACATACCAGCAGCTAAACCTGTAGCCGTTGCGGTCATTTGAGCAGTAGCATCATCCCACAAGTAAGTATATGGGGTTACTCCACCTGTTGCAGATGCCATTGCGGAACCGTCGTCTCCTGCACAGGTTTCAGGGCTAGCCTCAACAGCAGTAGCGGCAAGGATTTCTGCAACACAAAATACACCTACATGGAAATCATAATCTTCTACATCATCAGTAGTTCCATCACTTGCCCAGAATGCAAATTGTACAACTCCTGTTTGAGCAGTCAAATCTTCTATATATATTGTTCCATCTACAGCTGGTTCGTTAGTGGCATTCCATGTCGTGAGCGTTGTCCATGTAGCACCATTATCAGTACTCATTAATAACTGAACTTCATCATCACTTCCCATTGTATCGTCTGTAGTAGTTGTTCCTGAAAATGAGTAATTTGTTACTGCCACCTCTGTTACTAATTGGTAAGAACCACCAATAGATAAATCATAGGACTCAGATAATAGCCATTCACGATCAACAGATTGATATAAATTTATAGCGTTACTATTAACTGTAGCGCCCACACTATTTTGGTAGGAACGATTAGCTCTCCAATCAGAAGCTCCAAGACCAGTAGGGCCAGCCGCTACTTCACCATCACCTGCTTCATTCCAACAAATATTAGGAGGGTTAGAAGTAAAGTCAGTACAAGCAGGGTAAGTAGTTACAGGAGCACATTCTGTAGTAAAAGCAAAAGGACCTACCCATAAACTAAGGTCACCGCCACCACAATCGGATTGAACATAAAATTCATAATTTGTACTAGGTGTTAAACCAGAAAGATTGTAAGGATTAGTACTTGCAGCTACGACAGTACCTGAGCCCTGACTGAATCCTGCTGTTCCCCACTCAATATTCCACATCATAGATGCAGGTGTATTATTTTCTGTCCAGCCTAAATCTGCACTCATCGACGTAATATTACTTGCAGTAAGTGCCGACACAGGTAAACAGGTTGGTACATCATATTCGTCTGCACCTATATCAGGGGTAGAAGCATCTCTAGCGTCTCCGTCTATGTCATCTGATACAGTAGCTATTACCGTAGCAGCACCATCGGCTAGAGTCCCTATTAAATGTAAATCTGGAATTCCAACAAATTCAGGATCCCCTTCTAGTGAATTGACATTATAAGCAGGTTGATCTGTTTGCCAATCGGCAAGCGTTGCATGTGCATTGGTTCCTGCATCTATCAAAACAGTTCCAGTACCGTAGTAGATATTATGGTCAATCGTATAATTGGTCAAGTCTACCGTTGTGTAGAAAGCTTCTCCTGCATCTGCAAAACAGATATTATTTCTAAAATCAACCGCAAAATCATCTGCGGTATAAAAAGCATATTCAGTTGTGCTGGTAGAAGTGGTAACTAATGTATTGAAATAAACATTGGTCAAATCTACATCTAAGAAATATAAGGTACTACCTGATGAACTGTAAATCATATTATTAAAAACTGAAGAGTTACTCACTGGAGTGTCATCAAAGTTTCCATCTGAAATATAAGTTCCGTCATCTGTTGCACTAATAGTATTGTAAGAAATCATAAAATCAACAATATCTAGTAAGTAAATACCATCAGAACTAGCATCTCCGTCTGCATTAATGGTATTGCCCGTAATATTCAAGTTGGTTTGATTATCAAGGTAGATACCTGCTGTGCGTAGTCCGTTCATTGTATTATCAGAAATGGTAACACCTTGCATTAAGTCAGCAGCATCTGTTCGTCCTTCTAAGTGAACGCCATCTGTACCATCATTGATAGTATTACCTGTTACTGTCAAGAAGTTACAATGATTTCCTTCAGTAAATTGAGCAGTAGCAGAACCTGAGGCTAATACCGCTGTAACATCAGAAGTACCCGTACCCATATTGAAAATATTGTTTTCAATAGTTACATAATCAGATTCGTTAATCATTCTAACACCCCATGCATCCGTAGTATTGCTGTGGTTAAACGTTAGATTTTTAAAAGTAATATAATCTACTCCGTCTAAAAGAACGATAGCATTTTGATCAGCAGCGCTTAGGTAATCAATATTAGCAGCACCCATACCATCGAAAGTAATCGTATTAGTTGCATCATTACCAATAATTTCAGGAATATAAAGTGTATCTACATAAGTTCCAGGATCTACATTAAAGATAACCGGTGCTGTAATTCCGCATTGTCGCATATCTGTAATAGCAGCTGAAAAATCCACATAATCAGCTCCAGTTGCGCCAATTGTATATGTACCAGCCAATGTAAACGTACAAACGGTCGTAAATTCAAAAGGACCTACCCAAGCACTGTAATCGTCATCACCACAATCAGCTCTGACATAATATTCATAAGTAGTTACGGGAGTCAATCCAGTAGCTGTATATGGATTTCCTACAGCAGCAGCAGTTGCTGTACCAGTAGGGGTTGTGCCAGCAGGAACAATTTCTACATCCCAAGCCGTAGCTGTTCCGTTTTCTATCCAACTTAGATCAGCACTATTAGCAGTTAAGTTACTAGCAGTTAAGTTAGTAGGATCAATACAAGAAGGTGCTTCATCAATAGAGACATCATCAATAGCAATATCTCCATAAAAACTGTCACTACTAGCTCCTTTTTCAGCTCTAAACCTAATTTGTACTAAGTTTGTACCATATATAAAAGAGGATAGATTGAAACCAAATTCTTCCCAAGAAGCACTACCCGCAATGATTGAGCCCACTTGTGACCAAGCTGTTCCATCGTAAGCTTCTATATACGTTTCGTTTAATGGAGAATATCCGGTTGCACACATGTAATGGTAGAATTCCAAATAAGGTACACTTAATGACGACACGTCAATTATTGGCATTGTAAGAATAACTCCAACATCAATAGTTGCTCCACTTCCAGAAAGATCCAAAGCGGCATAATTTCCGCCATTTCCAGTATTATCTGCTGGAGTACTAGCAGTACATCCAGTTGTGTTCCAAGTAAAACCAGGTGTTCCAAATACCCATGGACCTCCTGATGTTGCAGATTGTGTCCAGCAAGCTGGGGCTGAAGTAGCATCAAAGGATTCTATATAAGGTGCCGAAAGTGGTAAACAAGGCGTTTCAAAAGCAAATGGCCCGGCCCAAGGACTAATACCAGAACCACCACAATCTGCTCTCACATAGTATTCATAATTTGTATTATCTGTTAAGCCAGTAGCTGAATAAGGATTACTTACACCAGCAGCGGTAGGAGTGCCTGTAGGAGTATTACCTGCAAGAACAATTTCTACATCCCATAAGGTAGCTGCGGGAGAATTCGTATCTGTCCATCCTAAGTCTGCTGAAGTGGGTGTAATATTGCTAACTGTCAATGCATTAGGAGGAAAACAAGTAGGTATATCATATTCATCTGCACCTATATCAGGTGCTGTACCATCTCTATCATCTCCTTCAATATCATCTTCTATTGTGCCAATTGGTGTAGCAGCACCATCTGCCAGTGTTCCAATAAGGAATAGATTAGGAATACCCGTAAATCCGGGATCACCTTCTAATGAATTGACATTATAAGTAGGCTGGTCTGTTTGCCAATCGGCAAGTGTTGCGTGTGCATTGGTTCCTGCATCTATCAAAACTGTTCCAGTACCATAATAAATATTGTGGTCAATGGTATAATTGGTTAAGTCAACTGTTGAGTAAAAAGCTTCTCCTGCATCTGCAAAACAAATATTATTTCTAAAATCAACAGTCAAATCATCTGCGGTATAGAAAGCATAGTCACTTGTGCTGGTAGAAGTTGTAACTAATGTATTGAAATAAATATTGGTCAGATCCACATCTAAGAAATATAAAGCACTACCTGATGAACTGTAAATCATATTATTAAAAACCGAAGAGTTACCTACTGGAGTGTCATCAAAGTTTCCATCTGAAATATAGATACCGTCATCTGTCGCTGTAATGTAGTTATAGCTAAAATTAAAATTTATAATATCAAAAGTGGACAAACCATCTGCAGAGGTATCTCCATCAGCATTAATGGTATTTCTTTCTACAGTTAAGTTATCTATTTGATCCATATAAAGACCTGCTCCATGAATATCATTCATCGTATTCTCAGCAACCACCACAGTGTTGATCCAATCAGCGACAGAAGAAGTAGCTCCTTCGAGGTGAACACCGTCTGTACCATCATTGATAGTATTACCGACTATCGTTAGAAAGTTACAATGCATTCCTTCTGTAAACATAGAGGTAGCTGAACCTGAAGCTAAAATGGCACATACATCAGAAGTACCAGTACCCATGTTGAAAGTATTGTTTTCAATAGTAACATAATCCGATTCATTGACTATCCTGAAGCCCCACGCATCCGTAGTATTACTGTGGTTAAACGTTAGATTTTTAAACGTAATATAGTCTGCACCCTCTAGTAAAACGATAGCGTTTTGGGTACTCCCTGTTAAATAGTCAAGATTAGCTGCACCTGCACCATCGAAGGTTATAGTATTTGTAGCACTTGAACCCACAATTTCTGGGATATTAATTGTTTCTGTGTAAGTGCCAGCAGCAACATCAAATGTTACGGCACTACTAATACCACAAAGTACCAATTCCGTAACAGCATCTCCGAATGTGGCGTAATCAGGGCTAGCACCACCAATGGTATAAGTACCTGAAAGTGCGCTAGAACAACCAGTGATAAAAGAAAATGGTCCAGAGAATAGACTAAGTGTACCTCCACCACAATCTGATTGAACATACAAATCATAAGGAGTTGTTACACTAAGCCCAGTAGCTACATCTGAAGTTGAACTAGTCGAACCATTGGCAATAGGTGTTGCTCCAGACCCTGCACCAGCAGGAACAACGATCCAATTATAAGTAGTAGCTCCTGAGGCAGTATTCCAACTTAAATCAGCTGTAGTACCTGTGATATTTGTTACAGCTAAACCTGTAGGCCCTGGACAAGCTGGAGCCGTAAAAGTAAACTGTGTGTTAGGTCTATTAGAACTTTCTGTATCCGTACTTGTGGGTTGAGAACTATCATTGTTATAAGCAGTTAATGTAGCTCCTACATCGCCATATTCCCAGTCAAAATCACCAGTAGTTGGACTTCCTGTTATTGCAGAGCAATCCCAATCGACACTTATTTCAAGAGAGCCTCCTCCATATACAAAAGGGCTAGAGAAATTAAGAGTCCAATAACCTGTGGTAGCAGGTAAGTTATTAGTCGTATTTAAGATATCATCTATTACAAGGGTAGAACCTGCAATAAGGTTAGCCCAAGTATCGTTTACAGCAACCGTTGCAGAAGAATTTTTAACATAAATTTTTAAAGTGGCATCTCCGCCTGTAAGTACAAAATCAGACATTCTATTCCAAGCAATATCTGAAATAGTAGAGCCAGGGACAATTCCTGCAGCTTGAAGTTCAGTAGCTGTGAAAATATGATGATATCTGGAATAATCAAAACTAGAACTTGCTGAAGAACGATAAATTGGACCATAAAAATAATTACTAGAAGTACCTGTTCCTATGGTAACAGTGGTTTGAGCAGTAATATTGGTTACTGGCATACAGCAAAGCAATACTAAAGACACAATACCAAACAACGTTGGTATAAATTTAAGCATAGAGATTGTATTTTGGTTTTTTAAAAATATAACACGAAAGAAGTCACATGTTTATATTTGTAGGGTTTCAGTAGAGTTTGAATAATGTGTTTTCTGAATTTTTATAAGTAGTATTAGTGGTTTTTTTTAGCAATGGATGAAAAAATTACTAAATTTTGGTAGGATTCTAGAATGATAAATCACGCCGTCTCTTATCAACGGTTATTCAACATTTTCTATAGAAAAAATTCTCTTTGGTGAGATATCTATACAGTAAAGATAAATTTTTTAAATCAATAATTAAGTGGAATTTTATTTTTTTAATGACTAAAGTGTTAAAATTGAGAACAAGTAGTATTTGCAAGTCGAAATCATTAAATGGATAATTCAGTATGTTATTCTTATAACACAAAATAATAATCTTATTTATATAAACTAAACTTCCGCTCTCAACGCCTCCACTTCTTTCACTGTTTTTGGTATTGGTTCACCCAAAATACGATAACCTGTTTCCGTAATCAAAATATTATCTTCGATACGAATACCACTAAAATCTTTATATTTTTCGACTGCATCATAGTTGATAAATTCTTTAAAACGCCCTTCCACTTTCCATTGATCGATGAGTTCTGGAATAAAATAAATACCTGGTTCTACGGTCAGTACATAGCCTGTTTTGAGTTCTTTAGCTAGACGGAGCGATTTCAAACCAAATAGTTTACTACGTTCAATTCCATTTCGATAACCAACATAATTTTCACCCAAATTTTCCATATCGTGTACATCTAAACCAATTTGATGCCCAAGACCATGTGGAAAAAACAGACCGTAGGCACCTGCTTCTAAAGCATCGTCCATATTACCTTTAGTTAGTCCAAGAGTTTTCAGTCCGTCGAGTATGATCTTAGCTGATTTGAGGTGCATATCTCGGTATAGCATATCTGGTTTTAGTGCTTCAATACAATCGACCTCTGCTTTTAAAACCAAGTTATAAATATCTTTTTGACGAGATGTAAAAGTCTTGTCCACAGGAAACGTTCTAGTAATATCGCCTGCGTAATGCAAACCCGTTTCTGCACCATAATCACCCAAAACCATTTGTCCTGATTGTAGCGTATTGCCATGATAATGATTGTGTAAGGTCTGCCCATTGACGGTCATAATCACGGGATATGCCAGATTACCACCCGAAGCAACCGCCATACCTTCTACCAAACCAGCTAGTTCTGCTTCTTTCATACCTGCTTTAGCTTGTCGCATCGCTTGTATGTGCATTTGTCCAGTAACATTAACCGCTTTTTCCATTTCTGCAATTTCCTCTGCTGATTTGACTGAGCGTTGCTGTACAATGGCTTGAATCAATTCTACCGAAGCATGATTAGATACTACATTTAAGGGTTTCCCTAGTAATTGATGTAATTTAATGGTATGATTTGCTCGATAAGGCGGCAAATAATGAATGGGACGACTGGCAGCTTTTTGTAAATAAGCCTCTAGCTCATCATAAGGTTGAGTTTCTAAAACACCAACTTGTGCTGCTTGTTCGGCAATCGTTGGCTGCGCACCCATCCAAACGATATACTCCACGCTCATTTCATCACCAAAAATAATCGACTTCCCTTCGTCTAAATCCATGACAGCCGCTAAATTTGGTTGATCTAATCCAAAGTAATAGAGAAAGCTACTATCTTGACGAAAATGATAGGTATTGTCTTTACAATTCATCCCCATTTCGTCATTTCCTAAAAAAAGAAGGAGTCCAGAGTATAATGCTTTTCCGAGTACGCTTCTGCGTTGGTTGTATATTTCTTTTGAGAACATATTTGAGTTGTTTATTTATGGTACAATAGCCTTTGGACTTTTGTAGTATTTGTATGTTATTACGACATAAATGTTACTGTACTTTATTTTCCTATTATGAAACCAATAATAAGTCGGATAAGTTACTAAAAACTTTTAGTATGACATCTTTTTAAAGCTATATTTTTGTGTCAATACTTATATTTAAAAACATTTTGTTGTATGTGTTCGTTTGAATTGTTGGATTTAACGATACAAATGATTATTTTTGTGTGAATCAAGTCTTTGTCAATGTATAAAAATTACAGTAGAATAGTTGGGAAAAGCTATTTTAAACAACAATAATATGATTGAACAGGAAGGAAAATATATTAATCCACTTACAGATTTCGGTTTCAAAAAGTTATTTGGAACAGAACCCAATAAAGTACTGTTAATTGATTTCTTAAATCAAATACTTCCTGATAGAAAAATTAAAGATTTATCGTATACATCAGGAGAAAAGAAAGGCTTGACAAAACTGGATAGAAACGCTATTTTCGATCTATATTGTATTGGTGACGAAGGAGAGCGATTTATAGTAGAAATGCAGAAAGCAAAACAGAATTACTTTAAAGACAGAAGTGTATTTTATGCTTCTTTCCCAATACAAGAGCAAGGGAAAAAGAACCATTGGAATTACCAATTACAACCTGTTTATTCTGTTGGTATATTGGATTTTATTTTTGATGACCATAAAGAGGAAGACGAATTTTTACATATTGTTGAGTTGAAAGATCAAAGAGGTGAAGTTTTCTATGAAAAGTTGAAATTTGTCTATTTAGAACTTCCTAAATTTAAAAAAAAGGAAGAAGAACTAGAAACACATTTTGATAAATGGATGTATGTCTTTACGCATCTTTCTATATTACAAGATCGTCCTCAAAAATTACAAGATAGAATTTTCACGAAGTTATTTGAAGCAGCAGAAATTGCTAAATTTTCTCGAAAAGAAAGAGAAGCATACGAAGAAAGTTTAAAGCACTATCGAGACATTCAAAATGTCATAGATACTTCTAGAGAAGAAGGCAGAGAAGAAGGCAGAGAAGAAGG
>JAHDFQ010000006.1:0-5274 GCA_020628085.1 Saprospiraceae bacterium | reverse complement strand
GAGAAGAAGGTCGAGAAGAAGGTCGAGAAGAACGAAATATAGAAATAGCCAGAAAACTCAAAGACAATGGTGTTTCAATAGAAATAATAATACAATCAACAGGTCTTTCAAAAGAAAAAATCAAAAAGCTTTAGGAAAGACTTAGGTATAAAAAAGTCGTGTTAGTTAAAAAATCATAGCAAATAAAAAATAAATGGCTCAAAGTAATTATACAGAAGATAATATTCGCTCACTCGATTGGAAAGAACATATCCGATTGCGCCCAGGGATGTACATTGGGAAATTAGGTGATGGATCAACGCCTGACGATGGAATCTATATATTGGTGAAGGAAATCATTGATAATTGCATTGACGAATATGTGATGGGCTTTGGAAAACAAGTAGATATTGTGATTGATGAAGGAAGTGTAGAGATACGAGATTTTGGACGGGGTATTCCTTTAGGTAAAGTAATTGATTGTGTTTCTAAGATTAACACAGGTGGAAAATACGATTCTCGTGCATTTAAAAAATCCGTAGGTCTAAATGGTGTAGGTACTAAAGCGGTGAATGCCTTGTCAGATCATTTTAAGGTACAAGCCATTCGAGAAGGAAAGACTAAAATCGCCGAATTTGAGCGTGGTAATCTGACCGAAGACCATAAAATTACAAAATCTAAAGAGGAAAACGGAACTCGGATGATCTTTAAACCAGATCAAACTATTTTTAAAAATTACCGTTTCCGAAATGATTTTATTGAGCAACAATTATGGAATTATGCTTATTTGAATGCAGGGTTAAAACTGAATTTTAACGGTAAAACGCTCATTTCTCGTAACGGACTATTAGATTTATTAAAAAAACGAACAAATCCCGAAAATCTTCGATATCCTATCATTCACATGAAAGGAGAAGATATTGAGATTGCAATGACTCATGGACAGCAATATGGAGAACAGTATTTCTCTTTTGTCAATGGTCAAAATACTACACAAGGTGGAACCCATTTAAATGCCTATAAAGAAGCTATTGTAGCCACTGTTCGGAAACATTTCAATAAAAACTACGACTCCAAAGATATACGAGCATCCATCATTGCTGCGATTAGTGTACGCGTAGAAGAACCCGTTTTTGAATCACAAACCAAAACTAAATTAGGGTCAACCAATATTGGGCCAGACCAACCTACAGTACGCAAGTTTGTAGCGGACTTTTTAGATAAAGAACTGGACAATTTCCTACATAAAAATCCAGAAGTAGCACAGGCACTTCAAAAACGGATTTTACAGTCAGAACGAGAGCGAAAAGAAATTGCTGGTATTAAAAAGCTAGCCAATCAACGAGCTAAAAAAGCCAATTTACACAATAAAAAACTACGGGATTGTCGCTTGCATTTTAATGATAGTTCTAGAAAAGTAAACGAAGAGGATAAACTCAAAACGACTATTTTTATCACCGAGGGAGATTCGGCTAGTGGTTCGATCACAAAGGCACGTAATGTGCAATCACAAGCGGTGTTTAGTCTGCGAGGAAAGCCCTTAAATTGCTTCGGACAAACCAAAAAAATTGTCTATCAAAATGAAGAATTTAACCTGCTTCAACATGCCCTCAATATCGAAGATGGTATAGATGGATTACGTTATAACAATGTAGTTATTGCAACAGATGCCGATATTGACGGTATGCACATTCGTTTATTACTATTAACATTTTTTTTGCAGTTTTTCCCTGATTTAGTAAGTGGAGGACATCTTTATATATTGGAAACACCTTTATTCCGTGTTCGAGATAAAAAAGAAACTTTCTACTGTTACAGCGAAGCCGAGAAGCAAACTGCCATGAACAAATTACGTGGTAAAGCCGAAGTGACTCGTTTTAAAGGGTTAGGGGAGATTTCACCCGACGAGTTTGGCGGATTTATTGGTGATGACATTCGACTTGAACCCGTTTTACTACCTGATGGTGTGGATATTGAAGCGGTCTTGACCTACTACATGGGTAAAAACACGCCACAACGACAAAATTTCATCATAGAAAATTTGCGAGTAGAGGAGGAAGAGATTAAAGAGGAAGAAGGAGTTTTGGTGGAGGAATAGCAATATGTTGAATTTTGGCAGCGTCTTTTCATTAAAATTTTTTGCCACGCTAATGACGGAATCTTTCTGTTATGACGACGTAGCGGATGCTACGACGAGAAGCAGTTTTATTTGTCTTTGGATATTGATTTAACTCGTATTAATACGAAAAATCGCTTTTTAAGAACAGTTTTTTAAGTCGTCAATATGATAAAAATTCCTGCACCAACTTTAGAGTATAATACTTTAGGGCAATGGAAATTTCATCCTATTTATTTTTGATTTATTAGTTTATTACAGTGAGATATGAACTGACATAGGAAATATGTAGTTTCTTTCTAATAGTAAGCTTACAAGGAGAACTAGAGGAGATTGTCAAAAAAAGCAATTTCCTTAGAGAAAAAGCCGTAAACGGTTGTGGAATTTTGCTTCTAGACTTTAGTAGTGTTGTCTATCATTGAAAAGATAAATAATTACTTTACATGAAGTTAGAACTTTGTAAGCAAAAGAACACTTATGTAGGCTTTTTCAAGTACAAATGACCTTTTGAAATATAGAGCTACGAGAACACAAAAGCTCAAGACTTTTAAAATTGCGTTTTGGCTAGAGTTTTGGTTACTTTTGGGCAATGCAAAAGTAACAGAGTCTACTACACCAACTTAATTCCATCTGCTCGCATTTCGATTACTTTCATACGATACAAACCGCCGATGGCTTTCTTAAATGCTTTTTTACTCATACCCAACTGTGCATAAATAGCTTCGGGACTACTTTTATCATTGAGTGCTAAGAAACCATCATTTGCTTCCATTTTTTGTACGATCAACTTAGCCGCATCTGGAATTTGTTGGCGGTAGCCTTGACGTTGTAGGCTCACATCAATAAGTCGATCTTCTCGGATTTGTTTGATATAACCCTTTTTTTCTGCTCCAACAGATAGCTCTGTAAAGATTTCGTTAGCGTAAATTTGCCCGATATGTGTTCCATTGATAATCGCCCGATAACCCAGCGGTGTTCGGTAGGCAATTGTTAGATTGACTTCTTGATTGGCTTCAAAATTCTCATTCTCATTATCAAAAAACTTATGCAGTTTGGTGCTACCTACGATTCGGTTGGTGGCTTCGTCCAAGTAAGCATAGACCATGATGGTTTCGTCAGGATTAAGGCGGTGACGTTGTTCATTAAAGGGAATTAATAGGTCTTTCCCATCAATACCCCAATCCACAAATGCACCGATATTATTGACTTCTTTGACATATAGAGCCGCAAAGTTACCACAGGTGATTTTTGGCGTTTGCGTAGTGGCAATGAGCCGATCTTCGGAATCGCTGTATAAAAAGACGTTGACATCTTTCCCAACTTCCATGGTATCGTCAGTATAGGATTTTGGTAGTAAGATTTCGCCGTAAGGGCCACCATCTAAATACAATCCAAAATCTACTTCTTTGACAATCTCTAACTCGTTATATTGACCTATTTCTAACATGATTATTTTTTTTGATATTCCACCTTCCCACCAACAATCGTATACAAAATCTCCGTTTCTAAAATTTCTTCATCCGTACAATGGATCAAATCTTTAGAAAGTACCACAATATCCGCCAATTTTCCGACTTCTAGTGAGCCTTTTTGTTTTTCTTCAAAAGCAGCAAAGGCATTACCTAGCGTATAAGAATGGATGGCTTCTTGACGGGTCATAGATTGTTCTGGAAAAAACTCAAAACCTGAATCCACTCGTTTTCGGGTCACCGAAGCATAAAAAGATTCAATTGGATTGACATCTTCGACTGGCGCATCCGTTCCATTGGCAATAATGACACCTGCATCTAGTAATGAACGCCACGGATAAGCACCCGTTTTGGCACGTTCATGTCCGAGTCGCTGCTCAACAAAAGGTGCATCAGAAGTACAATGAATACCTTGCATAGAGGCAATGACCTCTAAATCTTTAAATCGTGGAATATCTTTAGGGTTCAAATGTTGTGCATGTTCGACGCGCCAACGTAAATCTTTTTTACTGGTATCTCGTTCAAATTGTTCTTCGTAAATATTTAGAGTGACTCGATTAGCTCGATCTCCAATGGCATGTACACAAAATTGTAGCTCATTATCAAAGGCTAATTGTGCAATGTTTTTGACTTCAGAAATGGGTGTGGTATTTTGCCCTTCAGTTTCTGGTTTGTCATTATATGGGCGAAGTAGCCAAGCTCCGAAAGCTCCTAATGCGCCATCCACTTCCGATTTAATGGCATTCACTGTGAAATGATAATTACCAACATTCATGATCGGGAAACCAGTCATTTTTGATTTCATTTCTTCGAAAGAATGACGGATCATTGCCCATAACCGAATCCGTAATTGACCTTCTTTTGCCATATTATTATACCGATCAATATGCTCAAATGTCGCACCTGCATCTTGAAATGAGGTGATTCCCTTAGATAAACATTCTTCCTGTGCTAGGTTGATGCCTTTATACCACTTGTCTAATTTTGCTGATTCGGGAACACTTTCTAAATATTCATTATAGGCTTCAATAATACTATTCATGGCACGTTCCTCAAATACACCAATAGCATTTCCGTTAATATCTCTAATGATTTCTCCACCAGCAGGGTTAGGCGTTTCTAAAGAAATGCCTGCGGCTTCCATTGCTTTTTCATTTGCAAAAAGCGAGTGTCCACTAGCGTGAAATAGAATAGCTGGATTATCAGGAGAAATGGCACTCAATTCATCGTGAAATGGATAACCATGTACTTGTTTGTCAAGTGCTTTATCCCATTTTTCTTGATGCCAACCTCGTCCTTCGATCCATTCGCCAGCTTTGACTTCTTTGGTTTTATCGGCGACTTGTTGAACGATCTCGTTCCAGTTTTTAGATCGAAGAAAATTGATGTTGAGTGCCGCTTTGCCCATATTAGATAAATGGGCGTGTCCCTCAATAAATCCAGGCATCACAAATGCGCCTTTGGCATCAATGACTTTAGTAGAATCCCCAATCCATTCAGTCAGTGGCGTATCACTAATTTGTAGAATACGATCATTCTTTATAGCGATGGTCTTGGCAGTAGATTGATTCGGATTTACAGTGTAGACATTGGCATTGGTAATGACCATATCTGCTGTTTCCGAAGTATTACAAGCTGTATGAAGTAGTAAAAAAGGTAAAAGTAGTAGAAACGCGTTTCTCATGCTTGGTGTTATCATTTAAATAATAT
>JAHDFQ010000005.1 GCA_020628085.1 Saprospiraceae bacterium | reverse complement strand
TAGCTCGTCGGGCTCATAACCCGAAGGTCGTTGGTTCAAGTCCAGCCCCCGCTACTAAGTCAAAAAGCCTGATAATC
Organism: Saprospiraceae bacterium; assembly: GCA_020628085.1. Taxonomy (GTDB): domain Bacteria; phylum Bacteroidota; class Bacteroidia; order Chitinophagales; family Saprospiraceae; genus JAHDES01. The sequence goes on along the minus strand of JAHDFQ010000005.1, from coordinate 67,428 downwards.
ACTCGATTATTGGGCTTTTTAAATTTACACAAAGAACAAGTAGGGATTATGAATCCACAACTCAAATGGAACTTGTTATATCCATCCTAGCATTTAATCAACTATTTCACCCATTCTTTCATTTTATCTAATTCGTCTTATTTTACAAGAAATTGATCTTATTTATAAGCCTTTTTGTAATTTAGAGTGTTAACATAGTAGTATCCTTCTTAGAACAACATTTGTTTAGTCTACAAAGCGATACTAAATCATTTCAGAGAAAACATTTTAAAAATAAATTATGAATCAAAGTAAGTTAATTTCATTAGGAATTATGGTATTTATTGGGTTTGTAGTCGTTATGGCTCTATCTAATAGTATCTTTTTGACCGTAGACGCAGGAGAAAGAGGAGTTTTGTTTAAACGCTTTGGTGGGGGTATTGATAAGGAAACTGTATACACGCCAGGGTTTCATGTGATCGCTCCATGGAATAAAATGTATGTCTATAATGTGAGAGAGCAACAATTAGATGAGAAAATGACGGTTCTATCTAACAATGGTTTGAACATCACAATAGATATGACGGTGCGTATCAATCCAAATTATACAAAAATTGGGTATTTACATGAAGAATTTGGAAAGGATTATACCTCTTCTTTAGTTCGTCCTGAAGTTCGTTCTTCAGCTCGTAATATTTTTGGACGATTTGGACCAGAAGAGCTGTATTCCAGTAAACGTGATGAGGTGCAAGCAATGATAGAAAAAGATATTGAAGAAAAACTAAAAAGTAATTTCATTGATCTCAAAGCGGTACTGATTCGCGATATTGAATTACCTGCGAAAGTGAAAAATGCAATTGAGGAAAAATTAGAAGCTGAGCAAGCAGCTTTTAAATATGAATATATATTGCAGCAAGAGCGTCAAGAGGCAGAACGAAAAGTAATTGAGGCACAAGCAAAAGCAGATGCCAACCGTATTTTAAATGCCAGCTTGACGGATAAAATCCTACAAGATAAAGGAATTGAAGCAACGCTTCAGTTGGCAAACTCACCGAACTCGAAAGTAGTTGTCGTAGGTGGTGGAGATGCAGGCCTACCTTTGATTTTAGGGCAGTAAACCCTGGGTAAAAAAAGAGCTAAATGGTGTTAACATTTAGCTCTTTTCTTTTTAAAATTAAATCAAAAATTAATTTCGTCTTCTAGATTCTGTTCTAGGTCGTACAACAATTTTTGTCAAAATTTCCTGTCCATCGACTTCAAAAATAAGTGGATAAATATTAGGTGCTAAAGTTTTGGTATCAATAATTACTTGATGTAAACCACTTTTTTCTTTATCGTTAACGAATATATTTCGATGTATCACTTGTTTGTCGTCCAGTAGTAAAATTTGAACTTTACTATCTTTCAAAAGATAATATTCCAACTTCACCAATCCATCTGCCATAGGAATTCTTCTGAAAAACGGTCTAGGATTATTTTTCAAATGTTGCTGCCAAGAAACCTGATGTTTCCTATCCAAAGTGGATTTTACTGGGCGAACATTAAGAATATCACTAGCAAGTGCTTCAGGATGATCGCTTGGAGCAAAAGGTACACAAGTTCGTATATCTGCCAAGAAATCAGCACCAAGAGCCACTTCAAAATCAGGTAACAATTCCACACAATTTCCTGCAAAGTATTCGGTCGTAGCCGTAGAACTAATAAATCCATCTGAAGTAATCAGAACGTTGACATCATAAGTACCACTCGTAACCTCACCAGTAGATGCGACAGAGGGAATGTATAAAGTATTCTGACAAGGTAAAGTTGAAAAAGGAGTTGTAGTCGAGAAATTAGATGAACCAACCGTTCCACAATCAGTGCTCACTTGGTATTCGTAAGAAGTGTTTGTCAACAATAAATCAATAGTATGCGTAGTTCCCGATATTGTTGTAGTGTTCCAAGTAGTTGTACCTGTTTCACGCCATTCGAGGGTATATTGTGTGGCACAAGGTACAGCCGTCCATGATAAGTTGGCAATTAAATCTGTAACAGAAGCGGTGAGGGCAGTAGGTGGATTGCAAGGTTTAGGATCAACTCTAAATTTATAGGAATCTTTCCATGCATTTGTACCCAAACCTTCATGTGTAATTCTAAAATAATAAGTATTTGGTATGAAACAGGTATTGGTAGAACTCAATATAAAAGGTGTTTGACCTGCTGACCAAGTAAATGAAGAAGTAGGCGAATTGGCATTACTATACGGACTTGGAGCAGTATCATAAAAATCTATACGCCCTGCTTTATTGATGTTTGGTGTGATAGAAATATCAAATCCTGGACGGCTCATGGAAGTTTCAAAAACAAACCAGTCTCCATCAATGCTATTATCCCCACCACTATACTCACTATCAGCAGGAACGATATCTGCTCGTCTTTGAGAAATTCCAGCATAATCTATTCCCATATTAATATCATGTGCAAAAGCAGGATAATCACCTTCGTCCATACATCGAATTCCAAATTCAATATCACCAGGTTGATCGGTATGGAATGGGCCATTTTCACTAGTCACTCGATCTGTTAACCGATGCGGAACACCATCGTTTGGTACAGGAATGCTAGTTCCATCATAAAAGTCTTGTGTACGTCCTTGTCCACCACTATATAACCATTGACGCTGATCGTCTACAACACCATCGCCAGAACAACCATAGTTTTGATAAGCACATGTAGTCAATCCACCAGCATTTTGATTGGAAACATAGTAGGAATAACGGACATTCATAGGCAAGGGCATCAGCGGGTTATCTATCGTACCATCCCACGGATCAGACGTTCCTGCTAAGTTCAAACTAACAATAGTTTGTGTGTCATAGTCTCCATCACAATCAACATCACCATTTTTAAAATAATTGTCGTTCACATGTGGGTCTTCTCTATCTCCGAATAAGTAAGGTGCTCGACATCGAGACAAATTTAAAAAACCACAAGCATAATTGTATCTTAAATCTCTTACAGCTTCTGATGTTTCATCTAAACCAAACAAACCACCAAGTCCCAGACCAGTCAAATTACTTCCTCTATGTGGCGTTCCCACAGAAATTAATTTGGCAACTTTGTGACCATCAATAGGATCAGTTGGATCAACCCACCAAGTGTATTGTCCATTTTCAAAACGTTGTAAATATTCACGAGAAGCAAGACCACCCATAGAATGCCCCATCAAAATAACTTTCTTTTTGGTAGGATTGGCAGCTAAAACTGCTTTGATGGTTTCCGAAACAGCGAAACCTTGTTTTTCTATCGCAGATTGATTACTATCTGACTCTCCACTTGGAGTAGGATAGGTTGACGTTGGTCCGATCAAAGGATTATTTGTATCTTGATTCCAAAACCAGTCCCAATCTAAGGCATATAAGCATCCTGGTGCAAGCGCACTACGATTAGCAAATTGAACGTGTGCAATCATATCATCATCTAAATTTCCTCTAGTTGTATCGTTTCCAAAAGCATGTGTTTGATTGTTAGCATTCAAAACAGCATCGGGAATATCAGACAGCGATCCCCAAATATTTACAAAATCTGGATCGGTGAAAAAGTCTTGAAAAGACGTATAATCGCCTGTAAATCCATGAAGAAATATAACAGGATAAGGACAGTCACATGCTTGAGCATTTAATTTTGAAGGTGTGGAAATAAAGAATACACTTAGAATAAAGCATGAGTAGAGAAGTCGGTTGATAAACGATGATTTAGGTTGATTCATTTTTGTGTGTTAAAGTAGTTAGTAATATAGTGTCATCATCTGGTATTCATAACTAAAAAGAACTTTTATATAATTCTCTTCATACAAAAATATGTAAAATATACACATGTTTATCTTTTTGTGACAGGTAAAGTTTGTATTTGATTAAAAAACAGACTATTTTTTTAAAAAAAAATGGTTAGTCCAACGTAATGTGGACTAACCATTTTTAGGTGTATTTGATTAAAGATTAATGATGTGTCATTAAAATTCTAGATCAATTACTAAATCAAATTCGTCATAAATCATATTATCTTGTAAATCTTCAAAGAAAGAACCCGAGCCATATTTAATGTCAAAATTAGTACGGTCTACTTTGAGAGAAGCAGTTGCTTTTTTACCATAAATAGAAGCATCAAATGTAATTGGTTTAGTGATACCTTTAATGGTTAAATCTCCAGTTATTTTATAAGAGTTTTTACCTGAACTTTTTACTTTAGTAATATCTAAAGCTGCGGTTTGATGTTGATCCACAGCGAAGAAATCACCTGATTTTAAATGTCCTTCCAATTTGTTTTTATATTCCCCTTCTAAGTCAGTACAAGCGATAGTCGTCATATCAATAACGAAGTTTCCACCAGATAATTGATCTCCGTCAAAGACTAAATTACCCGATTGTAGACCTAATGTACCAACGTGAGAACCAGCTACTTTGTAGGCTTTCCAAACAATCGCACTATTTTTAATCTCCATTTTTTGAGGTGGAGGATTAGGTGTTGTAAAGCTTTGAAACAAGAAAGCTGCTGCAATTACTGCAAAAAAAGAAAATGTTTTGAATGGTACTTTTTTAGTTGAAGTGAACATGTACTATATTTTTTATAGGTTATTGAATAGTACAAAATTGCGGACATTGGTGGAATTTAAAAATAAGGTAGATTAAGAAAGGATATTAAGGTAGTTTAACTTTTCGCTTCTTTCGCAATTTGATTTCGGATATGACTGAGAAATTCTTTAGTAATACCAAGGTAGGAAGCGATCATATATTGTGGAACACGTTGCGTGATCTCAGGATATTCATCACAGAATAACAGATACCGTTCTTTAGCAGTCATGGAGTAGTTTCGTACCAATCTTTTTTGGGTATTGACGTAAGCATTTTGAATAATTAAACGAAAAAATCGCTCCATTTTTGGTACTTCTTCATATAACTGTTCCAGCTTCTCATAGTATATTTGGATAACTTTGGTATGTTCTAAACATTGAACATTAAAATCAGCAGGTTTTTGTGTAATCATGCTGCCCAAATCGCCAGCCCACCAATTTTCAATTCCAAACATCACAATGTGTTCCGTTCCGTTATCATCTAAATAAAATGTTCTGACTTTACCAGAAACCACATAAGAATGGCATTTACAAATATCACCACTTTGTACGATGTATTGTCCTTTGAGATAATTTCGATGTTTTAATCTAGATTCAATGATTGTTTTTTCATGATCTGTCAAGTTGATATATCGGCTTAAATATTGCAGGAATTTATCCATATCATATTTAGTTATTCATTATTTAATAATTAGAATGTCAGGTTTCAAATTTAGCATTAATACCAGCCAACTAATCATTAATTGAAATCTACAACTCCAACTTCAAAAACCGCCCTGTATGGCTCGTTTTATGCTTCGCCACTTTTTCTGGTGTACCATGGCAAACGACCGTTCCTCCACGATTTCCACCTTCTAAACCCATATCAATAATATGGTCAGCTACTTTAATGACATCCATATTATGTTCAATGACAACGATGGTATTTCCCTTATCTACTAATTTATTCAAGACACCCAATAATTGTCGAATATCGTCGAAATGCAGTCCAGTAGTAGGTTCATCTAAAATATAGAAGGTATTTCCAGTATCTCGTTTAGATAATTCTTCTGCTAATTTCACACGCTGCGCTTCTCCACCAGAAAGTGTTGTGGCTTGTTGACCTAAGGTAATATAGCCTAAACCAACATCTTTCAGCGTTTTTATTTTACGATATATTTTTGGAATCTTATCAAAAAAATCAGCCGCTTCGTTGACAGTCATATTCAAAACATCATTGATAGATTTTCCTTTGAATAAAATTTCAAGTGTTTCTCGATTATAACGACGTCCCAAACAGGTTTCACAATCTACTTGCACATCTGGGAGGAAGTTCATTTCAATCACTCGTTTTCCTGCACCACCGCAAGTTTCACAACGCCCACCTTTCACATTAAAGGAGAAACGACCCATTTTATAACCTCGGATTTTAGATTCTGGAAGTCCTGTGAAAATTTTTCTAATTTCTGTGAATACACCTGTGTATGTGGCTGGATTAGAACGAGGTGTACGACCAATAGCAGACTGATCTATTTCAATGACTTTATCCAAATGTTCTAAACCACTAATACCTTTGTAAGGCATTGGTTTTTGACGACTTCTATAAAAATGTTGTCGTAAAATAGGATATAACGTCTCATTTATCAAAGTAGATTTTCCGCTACCCGAGACCCCTGTGATACAAGTAAACGTACCCAATGGAATTTTAATAGAAACATTTTTTAAATTATTTCCTGTTGCGCCTTTTAGCTGTAAAGCATTGCCGTTTCCTTTTCGACGTTTTTTAGGAACTTCTATTTTTTTAACATCTTTTAGATAATCTGAAGTTAAGGTATTTCTATCCATGAAAGTAGACGGAATACCAGCCCCAACCAACTCACCACCATGTTTTCCTGCACCTGGGCCAAGATCAATCAAATAGTCAGAGGCCAACATAATATCTTTATCATGTTCGACCACCAAAACCGTGTTTCCAATTTCGACCAATTCCTGTAAAGCTTCAATCAAACGTTGATTATCTCGTTGGTGTAAACCAATACTAGGCTCATCCAAAATATAGGTAATACCTGTGAGTTGAGAGCCGATTTGGGTGGCTAAACGAATCCGTTGTGCTTCTCCACCTGAAAGCGTTCTGGCAGGACGATGTAGTGATAAATAATCTAAACCAACGTGCATGAGAAAGCCGATTCTAAGGCGGATTTCTTTTAAAATATCTTTGGAAATGACGAGCTGACGTTCCGTTAGATGTTCTTCAATACTGTTCATCCAGTCTGACAAAACTTCGATGTCCATTTCTGCTAGTTCAGAAATATTTTTTCCACCCAATTTAAAATGTAGCGATTCTTTTTTAAGACGCTGACCTTTACAAGTTTCGCAAGTATCAATCGTCATAAACTCTTCTGCCCACTTACGGATGCGCTCAGAGGTAGAATCTTTATACCAACGGGATAGCATATTGACAATTCCTTCTGCACCTAGATCATAGACATAATCATTCTTACTTTGATATTTAAGTTGAACAGCAAATTTTTCATCACTACCATTTAAAATAACATTCAGGGCTTTGCTTGGAATATCTCGAACAGGAGTATCAAAATCAAATTTATATTTCTTGGCAATGGCTTTGAGTTGCTTAAATGTAAAGTTATCTCGGATTTCACCAAACGGAGCAATTCCTTGCTCGTTAATACTCAAAGAATCGTCAGGTATCACTTTCTCCAAATCTACTTTGTTAACCTTACCTAAACCTTTACAAGTAGGACAAGAACCATAGGGCGAGTTGAATGAAAAGGCATTAGGAGACGGTTCTTCATACGAAATACCCGATTCTGGACACATCAATAATTTACTGTAAGCTTGTAGTGCCTTTCCTTCATTTTCCATTAAAAAAAACAAACCGTTCCCCATTTTGAGTGCCGTTTGTAAGGAAGACGCCAAACGATCTCGACGTTCATCTCCCACTTTAATCCGATCAATAACGACCTCAATATCATGCACTTTATAGCGATCAATCATCATTTTTGGAACAATATCCATGATTTCACCGTCTACTCGCACTTTGGTATATCCTTGTTTTCTAATTTGGTCGAACAGTTCTCGATAATGCCCTTTACGACCTCGAACAATAGGAGCTAAAAGAATGATTTTTTTATTATTGAAATGGCTAAAAATGTGTTCGACAATCTGCTCTTCGGTATATTTTACCATGCGCTTACCTGTGACGTAGGAGTAAGCATTACCGATACGAGCATATAATAATCGGAGAAAATCGTAGATTTCGGTGATGGTACCAACGGTGGATCGAGGGTTACGACCCGTTGTTTTTTGTTCGATAGAAATAACAGGACTTAAACCTGTGATCTTATCTACATCAGGGCGTTCCATATCGCCAATAAACTGCCGTGCATACGCAGAAAAGGTTTCCATATATCGGCGTTGCCCTTCTGCATAAATGGTATCAAAAGCGAGCGATGATTTTCCGCTACCACTAATGCCCGTGATGACCACCAATTTATTTCGTGGAATTTGTAGATCGACATTTTTGAGATTATGTACTCGTGCGCCAATCACATCAATATAATCTAATGATGGAAGTATGTTGTTTTCTAAAGTATCTATTGCCAAAGTGGTCTTATTTTTAGTCATATGTACTAGAACTATTATACCTGCTATTTGGTTGATGACCAATTGACAAAAATAGTGAAATAGAATGGGATAATGAAGGTTTTTTCTTTGTAGAGTAAGCATTGGAACGTTAAAAAAATGCAACCGTATAAATGTTGTTCATAAACTATACACAATTTCATATATTTGTAGAAAATTTAGAAAAAATCATTTCGATTTGGAAAAATTAGAAACGTGGGAGCTTGATTTTGAATGGCTTAAAGTTCGTCATTTGGTTAAAAATGCAGTTGGCAAAGAGGAATTACCATCTATGAATGCCGTTTTGATGATGGTCGGTATGCAGGAATTAGGTCGATGGAAATCATCGTTTACCAAAGAAGAAAAGCAGGACTTAATGCACATAGCTGTATGCCGCTTATTAAGTTATGACGGATATTACGAATTTGTAGGGAGAGATGCGGATGGTTGGCCACATTGGAAGGCATTGAAAATAATAGATCACAGTGGTGTAGAAGAGCAAGAAGTATATTTGAAGGTGAAAATTATTCGATATTTTAAAGATTTAGATCAAGAACATCAAGCAATTGGCTTAGGTAGTTTGGATGCTTAGTATAATATATTAATAAGGAGATAACTTCAGTCACCTCCTTATTTAAAAACTAAAAATTATAATAATGACTCGTTTATTTATGTTCATATTGGGTGCCGTATTGTTGGGTATGACGGCTTGTGGAGGAGAGAAATTTACACATGCAGAGATTGAAACGGACTATGGCAATATCAAAGTGAAGTTATATAATGATACGCCCTTACATCGAGATAATTTTATCAAACTAGCCGAAGAAGGTTTCTATGATGGATTATTATTTCACCGTGTAATGGGTGGGTTTATGATTCAAGGTGGTGATCCAGATTCTAAAACAGCTCAGCCAGGACAACGCCTAGGAGCAGGTGGATTGGGTTATTTAGTAGATGCAGAGATCGGGCATATTCATACGAAAGGGGCATTGGCTGCCGCTCGAACGGGTGGCCCTCAGAATCCAGAAAAGAAATCATCAAGTTGTCAATACTATATCGTACAAGGAAAACCAGTTACTGCTGCTCAGTTAGATATGATGGAACAACAAAAAGGAATCAAGTACAACGAAGCGCAACGCAAGAAATATTTAGAAGAAGGTGGTGCGCCATTTTTGGATATGGATTATACGGTTTATGGCGAGGTTGTTGAAGGATTAGATGTCGTAGATAAAATTGCGGCTGTGAAAACCGCACCTGGTGATCGTCCGATAGAAGATGTTCGTATGAAAGTTCGAATTATCGATTAAATTGGACGAGTAAGGAGTTGACTTTAGTCAACTCCTTACTTTACTTAAAAAAATAAAATTAAGAACGTGCAGAACAGATTATTATATTTAGTTATAGTTATTGTAGTAGCGGCTGGTTGTGGTAAACCAATTGCGGATTTTACCTATTCTGGCGCAGATGAACCTGCACCCGCAAAAGTAGATTTTGAAAATGCTTCGGAAAAAGCAGAAGTCTTTGAATGGGATTTTGGAGATGGAAATACATCTATGGAGGCTTCTCCTGAACACCAATACAAATCATCAGGAAATTATACCGTTATTTTAAAAGCAAAAAAAGGGAAAAAGGAATCCGTTATGGAAAAACAAGTATTTATTACGGCACCAAAAGATTGTTTGGTTGAAATTCAAACAGAATATGGTAATATGGTCGCTAAATTGTACAATGCCACTCCACAACACCGAGATAATTTCATCAAATTAGTGGAAGATGGTTTTTATGATGGATTATTGTTTCATCGAGTGATTGATGGATTTATGATTCAAGGAGGTGATCCTCGTTCTCGTAATGCTCGTCCAGGTCAAAACTTAGGTTCTGGTGGTCCAGGCTATCAAGTACCAGGTGAGTTTGTAGATACCTTAGTCCATACCAAAGGAGCATTAGCCGCAGCTCGAACAGGCGATGCCGTCAATCCAGAACGAAAATCGTCGGGATCACAGTTTTATATTGTGCACGGACAACCACTAACGGATGCAGCGATTGATAATTTTGAAAAACGAAAAGGACTAACTTATTCTGAAGAACAACGAACCATTCTTCGAGAAGAAGGTGGTGTTCCCTTTTTAGATAAAGAATATACTGTTTTTGGTCAGGTGATCGAAGGATTAGATGTGATTGATAAAATTGCAGCTGTGAAAACGGCTCCTGGTGATCGTCCAGTTGAAGACGTCAAAATGACTATTAAATTAATAGATTAAGTTTTTTGTACCACAGCCTTTAGGCTGTAAAATCACTCATTGTTATCTTTTTACAGCCTAAAGGCTGTGATACGATAAAGTATCAAAAAACTTCAAACTTCATATTAACTATAATCATGCAAGAAGAAATAATACTAGGTGTAGATATAGGCGCAACGGGCATTAAAGGGGCGCTAGTAAATGTGGAAACGGGAGTTTTAGTTTCTGAAAGACACCGTATATTAACGCCTAAGCCAGCTACGGCAAGTAGAGTCTCTAAAACGGTAAAAGAACTCGTCGATCATTTTAATTGGGATGATCGAATTGGTTGTGGATTTCCGGCTATTATTAAAAATGGTACGGCTTTATCAGCAGCAAATATTGATAAATCTTGGATCGGAACGGATACCGAAAAATTGCTTTCCAAAGCAACTGGATGTACTGTAGCAACGCTCAATGACGCAGATGCAGCGGGTTTAGCAGAGGTACAGTTTGGAAAAGGAAAGAATGCCAAAGGTGTGGTCATTATGATTACGATTGGTTCTGGTCTAGGATCAGCCTTATTTGTTAACGGACGGTTAATACCAAATACGGAATTTGGTCATTTGTATCTTCCAAACGACCCAAAGGTAGCAGAATATAGCTGCTCTAATATTGCTCGTAAACGAGACGAACTATCGTGGAGTGAGTGGGCTGCTCGCTTTAATGTCTATCTAAAACACATCGAACGCTTGTTTACACCAGATTTGATTTTACTAGGGGGTGGCGGTAGTAAGAAATTTGATAAATTCGCAGATGAATTAACGGTAAAAACACCTGTTGTTCCAGCTTCTTTACTTAATAATGCGGGTATTATTGGCGCAGCGGTCTATGCTCGACAGTTTACATCGGCTTCTTTCTAGGAATATACACAACATCATATTACATAAAAAAAGCGAGTGCAACATAAATGAATATGTTGCACTCGCTTTTTTTAATATGTTCTAGGGTTCAGATTACCTTTTCAATAGGAAATAGGTTGTATTTCATGAAGAAAAAGTAATATTCCGACGAATTGGTTTTGGGATAAATCTTGTTTTCTGTTTTACTCGTCAGATTTGATACGGTTTTGGGATTATAGGTTTAATGGGATATTTCTTTATACTTCACCTATAATTAGTTCTCCTTCCACACCATCGCCAACCGTACGGTCATTGGTAACAGCGGAATACACCATCATTGCCATATTAGCTAGCTTACCATGTTTGGTATCCCAGTAGTATACATCTTTTGGACGTACACCAATAATAGATACTTCTGGATCTTTTTTACCATCAAACCAGGCATTTGCCATGACCGACCAGTGTTCGTCGATGTGTTCTTGGTCGGTATAAATATCGACTGTTCCGTAGATAGATAGGTATTCAGAGTCACTTCTATTCATAAAATAAAGTTGTGTTTCTGCGTCCTTTTGAAGTTGCTGATTCTTATCACTATTTTTATTACTGATAAACCACAACACCCCATTTTCATCTACTTCCTGTAGTGCCATTGGTCGAGAAGGAATTGGACGTGCGTCCAAGTTAGTACTCATCATACAGATGCGTGCATCCTCTGCCAATTCTTTCAATTTGTCTATCGCTTCTTTCTTTGTTAAATTATTTGTTGCCATGCTTTTGATTTTTTTTTGATTTTCACTAAAACGAGTAGGGTGGGGCTTTGTTCAATTGGGAGGGAAATGAGATTTTTTATCCATGATTATTAATTTTATTTAGTTATTTTTACCTTGATTTAGAACAAGATAATATTTTAAATAAATAAGCCAAGTCACTATAAAAGTGGCTTGGCTTATTTACCATAATAGTGAAACACAAAAAAATGCTTCTTTTGATCTTTATTAATGTATAGAGATCAGTTGATAAGCTCGTGTATTTTTTGCTTCTATTGATAAATGGTAAATACCTGCTGGTATATCCGAAACAAGAATCGTATTGACGTTTTCTGTTAGTGTGAATGATTTTATCGTTATACCTAGATTGTCGATCAATAATGCTGTTACAGCTTGACCGAGTATTTCATTGGGCATTTCTATGGTCAATAAATCTGTAACAGGGTTCGGATAAGTATTGAGTTGTATGGTAGCAATATCCTTTGTACTATTTGGTGGTTGAATAACCGTACTAACAACGTGAACTACTCCATTATCTGTCTCAATATTCGCTACCGTTACTTCTGAATCATTGATTGATATCGTATTATTATTAATGGCAATAGTGAGGCTTTCTCCGTTTAGAGTGACAACACTTTGACCGTCCATTAAGTCAGTAGAAAGAACATTCCCATCCACTACATGGTATAATAAAGTCTGCGCTAACGCACCCATCGGGTCATCTAATAAAGCATTTAAAGCACCTGCTGGCAATTGTGCAAAAGCGGCATCTGTGGGAGCAAAAACAGTTAAAAGTTCTTCTCCTTCTAATTCATCATCTAGTCCTGCAGCTAGGATAGCGGTTTCTAAAACGGTATGATTTGGACTGTCTTGAATAATGTCAAAAATAGTAGTCCGAGGAATCATTAAAACGGCATCTATCACGTGAACTACTCCGTTGTCAGTCATTATGTCTGCTACGGTTACTTGTGCTTCGTTGATGAAAACTTCGTTATTGTCAATTGTAATAGTAATATCTTTACCGTTTAGTGTTGTTGCTGTTTGTCCATTTGTCAAATCTGTTGATAGCACCTTTTCACCTACGACATGATATAATAAAGTTTGAGCTAGTTCTCCTATTGGATCATCTAATAGCGCATCTAATGCACCTGCTGGTAGATTGGCAAAAGCTGCATCTGTGGGAGCAAATACAGTCAATATATCTGCTCCATTCAAATCATCATCTAACTCCGCTGCAATAATTGCGGTTTCTAAAGTGGTATGATCGGGGCTATTTTGGATGATATCGAAAACTGTAATTCGAGGAGGAGTTAAGACAGCATCTATAACATGCACCACTCCGTTGTCAGTCATTATGTCTGCTACGGTTACTTGTGCTTCGTTGATGAAAACTTCGTTATTGTCAATTGTAATAGTAATATCTTTACCGTTTAAAGTCATTACTGTTTGTCCATTCATCAGGTCAGAAGATGGAACATTGGTGTCAAGTACATGATACAATAGAATATCTTTGAGTTCCCCCATAGGGTCATCCAATAAAGCATCTAAAACACCTGCTGGCAACTGATTAAAAGCGGCATCTGTTGGTGCAAAGATGGTAAATATTGCTCCTTCATTATCTAAATCAACATTGAGTTCTGCTGCAATAATCGCTGTTTCTAAAGTGGTATGATCTGGACTTTCTGATATGGCATCAAAAACTGTGAACGGTGGTTCGATTTGTGTAACTTGATTTTCATGCCATGCAAAGTCGGCTGCGGTAGATACGACATCAAGGTCTCCATCTAAATCAAAATCGGCACTTCTAAAATTACGTGCTCCTGTGTATCGACCTACTTCCCCTGCTACTTGAAAATCATAAATTCCATTGGCATAATTATTTTTAAACCAAACAATTTCTGATTGTGAAAAATCGCTTACACACATATCTATTTTACCATCACCATTAAAATCTCCAAGTCCTAAACCCGTTAGGAAATCACTTGTATTGTTAGGGTCTTCATACGATTGAAAATCAAAAGATAAATTGCCTAAATTTGTAAATATTAAAATTCGTTCTTGATCTAAAACAACCATATCTTGACGATTGTCATTGTTCATGTCAGCTATATATATTTCATCTGCGGAACGTAAATCATCCTCAAACACAACTTTTTCTGTTAAGATCGTAAAGCCTTTATTTTCTAAAACGACTACCTGTTTTCCAAAAGATAGACCAAATACTAAAGCAATATCCGTATCACCATCGCCATCCATATCGCCTAATGATATGTCTTCTGGATCATCAGCAACTGTTTTAGAAGTAAGTGTGCTGAATTGATTTCCGCCATTATCTATATGAACATACACCCGTTTATTTTCTGTGTCAAGTGTAATAATATCTAAGTCTCCATCTCCTTCATAGTCAGCAACTTCTACTTGTGTTCCACCAGTAACACCTAATGGTATTTCCGTAAATGTGCCATCTCCATTATTAGAAAAAAGAACAATATTATTAGTATCTTCTCCTGAAAGAACCGCATCCAAATCACCGTCATTGTCCATATCGGCAAGAGCAATATGATGACCACCTTCATTTTCCAAATCTATAATTTCTTTCTGAAACAAATCTGCTCCTTCACCTCCTACATTTCGGTATAGAAAAATTCTATTAGGTGCTTGGTATCGCAACCAAACCCCAAAAACATCAAGATCGCCATCGTTATCAAAGTCTCCTACCTCGAAACCTGTCAAATATTCATCTATTAGATTATGTTGAACAAAGTCTTCTTGTGCCATCACACTTATGGTTAGACACATTAAAAGTGTACAGATACTACTTTTCATCATTATTGTTGATTTTTATATTTATAAAGCACAAATATAAAGAAAAATTCATGATTTTAAAGGTATTGAGAATTGATAGGGCATACAGCAAATTATCGCACTAGAAAGTATTTTACTGTTTAAAAACCCACAACCCCACAACCTCATTATCTCTACAAATCTCGGCGTAGTATAGTATCGTAATGTCGGCAATTCTACCTGTGGCAAACAGGTTTTTGAATCTAGCGAGGGCAAAGACCTTCTGTTTTATAAGTGTCTATTGTGCTAGGAAGTGTATTTATTAGAATGTTGCATTTAACGCAAAAAAGAATTTTGCTACCATCAAATCGTAGGCTTTGCCTACGATTTGATGGGAAATGGTTAAAAATTATGTCCTCTAGCGGTAGCCTCACTCTAAGTGAGACTACCGCTACTCTCCAACCCCATTATCCTCAACCCATACAAATGCATTGGCGTTTCTTTATATAATTGTTGATATAAAGCGAGGGCTTTAGGTTTATAGGACGGATCAATTTTAGACCATTCATATACCACACTAGCTTCTTGTCGGATATTAGTAATTTGAGGTGCTAGGGATTTTAAGAGTTGAATAGCTGTATCGGTATCTTCTTTTGCCGTTGCAATACGTATCGCTAGTCGATGGGCTTCAAAAATTAGGTCTTGATTACCGAGTTGATCGGCAATTTCTTGAGCTTCTTGCTGTAGTGCATGTGCTTCATCCAATTGTTGGATATAGATGAGGGTCAGGGCTTTTTCAATTAGACTGGTGCCAAGCACCAATTTATTATCAATCTTTCGAGTCACCTCAATGGCTTGATCGTAGAAATTGACGGATCGTTCGTACGCTTGTTTGAAGCTATAGACATCACCTAGCGTGTTGAGGGCTTTAGCGATGCCTTTTTGATAGTGCAGTTCCTTACACAGTTGTAATTGTTTTTCTAGGTTGGGAATGGCTAAATCAAAATCACCTTTTAGGGCATATAAATTTCCTAATAAACCGTGGACAATAGCGATACCTTGTTTATCTCCCAATTCCAAAACCAAATCAAGATCATATTCAAAATTTTCTCGTGCTTTTTCGTAGTCTCCTTTGCGTTCATAGACACTTCCAATACAGCCAATCGCAATCGACATCAAAAATTTATTACCCAATTCTTGACTCAACTCTAGGCCTTTTTCATACGATTCTAGTGCAGCATCATAATCA
This sequence comes from Saprospiraceae bacterium, assembly GCA_020628085.1. Classification (GTDB taxonomy): domain Bacteria; phylum Bacteroidota; class Bacteroidia; order Chitinophagales; family Saprospiraceae; genus JAHDES01. Next base: position 51,298 of record JAHDFQ010000005.1, on the reverse strand, counting down.
CCTTTTTCAAATAAAACGATACCCAAATTGGTAAACAAGGTTGCCATCCCTTGTTTGTCATTTTGTTGCTGTGCCAGAACCAGTTGTTCCTCCTGACATTGAATACCTGCTAGATAATTGCCTTGATTCATATGCGTCAAACCTAAATTAGACACAATTTGAGCGGTAGCAGTGGTGTAGGGGAGTGTGCGACCAATATGTATACTGTTCTCAAAATATTCTTTCGCTTGATCGTATTGTCCTTGTCTAAAAAATAGATTGCCTAGGTTTCCATACGATTTAGTAATTCCAAGTATATCTCCAATTGATTCAAAAGTATTTAGTGCCGTTTCCAAATGACTGCGAGCATCTTCATAATTTCCTTTGAGCATGAGAAGTTTACCCAAACTATTGTTTACACGAGCCTCTAGAACTTTTTCATTGCTAAACATCGCACTTTCGAGCGCAAGCGTATAGGTCAATTCACAATTTTCCCAATCACCTGTCAATTCAAGTAAACTTCCTTTTCGGAGTAAAATTTTGATGTATTCTGTCCGTTCCGTTTTAGTATTAATGAGCGATAAAGTCTTGTCGTAAAACCGAATGGCTTGTTTGTTTTGGAAATTGCGCTTCGCATATTCAGCTGCTTTTGCCAAGTAAATTTTAGCTTTATCCCAAACCTCCGCTTGTTCATAATGAAAAGCTAAATCAACATAACGACTTTCAATTTGATCGGGATACACATGTTCAATAGCTTCTCCAATGAGTTTGTGTAGTTGCCGCAAACGAGTCCGTAATTGCATATCATAGACGGTTTCTCGCAGTAATGAATGCTTGAAAATATAGCGTAATTCATTCATCGCCCGCCAAATTTGACCTCGTTCTGCGGTCTGAATCTGTTCGTGGAGTACCGTAGAAATATCTTCATTTCGACGGATAAAAGCGTCTTGTGTTTTTAAAACTTCTGATAAAACAGGCACTTCAAATTCACGCCCAATAACCGCTGCTGCCTTCACCGTTTCTTTGACCAAAGCCGACAAGCGATCTACTCTTGCCATCAAGATAGCATTGATTGAGTTAGATATTTTAATGTTTTTGTCTTTAATATGCCAAACTTCGTCTTTCTGAATGAGTAAATTACTTTCCGAAAAGTATTCTAGAATTTGCTCCAAATAAAACGGATTTCCGTTGGTGGTTCGCTTTAATAGTTTTAAAAATTCTTGACTAATAGAACCTTCTAAATAGGTTTCTGCAAAAGCTTGTAAGGCTTCTGTTTTGAGAATGTTTAAATCCATTTTCAAAACAGGAATATCATATTGCGTAATTTTATCTTTTTGGATCAAGGTTGGTTTTGAACCATCGTCCAAGTAACGAGAAGTCACCAACAATAACACAGGAAGTTGGCGAATATTTCTAATAAATTCATCTAAAAATGCCTTCGAACTTTCGTCAAACCAATGTGCATCTTCTAATTCAATGATAAGTGGTTGCAAACTGGATTCTGCCAAAAACAAATTGGATAAACTCAACAGGGTATTTTGATAACGCCCCTTGGCATCTAACTGATTCCAAAGACTATTTTCTACATTTAAACCTATCAGCGCAGCCAAAATAGATTTAGTACGACGAAGTTCTACTACAATAGGTTGTCCATTTTCTTTTTTTACAGGATCATCAAGAGCAACTAATTCCTCTATCAACATTTGAAATTTATCTTCAAATTGTACCAAATTTTGTTTGCTCGATAGCTGAGTAGATTGATTAAAATAGTTTTTGAGAAAATAAATAAACGGATTGAATGGTTTTTGTAAAATTTGATCGGCTTGACAGCTCACCCACTTCACCAATAATGGTCTTTCGGGTGGGTTTTTAGCGACAGCTTCCGTTTCTAAACGCTTCATCAATTCATAAATCAAGCGACTTTTACCTATTCCTGCTTCGCCATATACATAGACAATTCGCATCTTTTCATCTTTCCAAATAGGATCAATGAAATCTTCTAGTTGTTGTAGTTCAGCCGTTCGTCCGACCATGATACCATTAAAAATCTGTTGATTTTCAGTCGCTTTTCCTTCTAGCGTAAAGGTTGGAATATCTTGTGCGATACCTTTATATCGAATATCACCCTTGTGACGGAATCTAAAATTCTTATCTTTTTGAATATCAATATCAACGGACACTTCACCCCAATCGGCGTAGGTCATTAGACGAGCAGCAAGATTCACTTGCGTTCCTACAACGGCATATTGAACCCGTTCGACACCACCAATATTACCTGTAAAGGCAGTTCCTTCAGTAATGCCTATTTTATATTCTAATTGAGATGTTTTCTGAAGTTGTTTGGTTTCGGCGTCTAAAGCCAATGTGAATTCCAAAGCACGATCAACATTATTTTCAAATGAAACGGGTGCACCGATAAAGGCAACCATTACGCCACCTTTATCGCCAAAATCAATTTCCTTAAAATAACCTGAGAAATTATGAATTTGCTCTAAAACAATCGTCGAAAATTGATTGAGTAAATCGTAGGTATGCACATTTTTAAAAGCGATAAATATAGAAATGACGGATCGAAACTCTCCCAGTTCACTGAACCGAAGGACGGAACGAGGTATGAAGCGAGCCAATGCTTTTTGCTCCGCTAGACTAAGTTGCTTGTCAAAAGAATTATCAATTGGTGTGTTGTTCAATGCTTGCGCATCGATATGTTTTAATTTGAAAAACGATGATTTTGAAATGGCATCAAAGGTAATGAGTGCCGTGGGTACTTGTAGAGAAAAAGCAGCATCAAAAATAATTTCTTGTTCTTGTGCTAATGTCTGCGCTAAAGCCGATTGATTGATCGCAGGTCCTCGGAAAAAGAACGATTGTTGTTGATCTCCAACAATACCCCATTCTACTGTTCCAACTGAAATTCCAATTTTAATTCCGATTTGAAAGGAACCAAATTTTGTGTCAAAAGTACCTTCCCGTTCAAAAAACGCCTGAACATCTAGAGCGGTTTGTAGAATATCATCCACGGAAACAGGTGTTGTTTCCAAAGGAAAAATAGCGGTAAACGCATCGCCAGCGAAATAGGGAATAAAGCCGTGACGCTGATAAACTAGCTTAACCAATGGTGCAAAAATTCCATTCAATCGGATAGACAACTGCTCTGCACCAACAATACCTTGCTTCATGAAAGCCTCGGTCAATGGTGTGAAACCAGACAAATCAATAAACATCGTGAATGCCTCAAATTGTCCGTTTTTGTGCTGTTGTTGATACTCTTGGAGAATGAAATATGGAATAAATTGCTTCAACTACTAAAATCTGACGTTATGATGAATTGTTTTTTGAATGAAATCGAAAATTACGAATTATTAAGGACAAAAGCAGGGGAATATGTTCGTATCTGCAAAAATAGAACCGCTCTTTTGATACAAAGACCAAAAGAGCAGTAACTTTCATTCTAACACTTTAGTGTAGGTAGTAATTGGTACTTAGATTTCAAACAGTATTATTGTAATTACGGTAAAGGGCTGATGAAATCTTGGTAATCGGATTGCTGGACAGCCCATTTGCGTGTGCCACAATCGGCACTGGTCAACTCTATTTCATTAATAATGTAATCGGTTCGGTTATGGTAGGATGGTCGGTTTTGTAACCAAACATCGTTATTTTTGAGTCGGTTTAGGATGGGTATTATGGCTAGTCTATTAAAAAGTGATGATTGACAGATCATTATATTTGTAATCTCATCTATTTCCCGTACCGTGCCTATGTTGTAGGTATTATTTTTTAGCACATCAGCAGTTAATTTTTCTAAAGTAATACCTGCATGATTGACGCCTTTTTCTATAATTTCAACCAACCCAATAGTACTATAGGCGGAAGGAATCAGTCGTTTCAGAAGATGTCGTTCATTCATCAAGACCGCTTCAAAAGTCATAACATAAAACAGTTCATATTCTTGTTGAATCGTTTTTAAGAATTCCGTTGTAATAAAAAAATCGCCACCAGGTAAGCAAAAAGCATCCTTGTGATTCGATTCGATAATGAATACTTCCCATGTTCTGTTCTTATCCCATTTATCAATTTGAGAAGCAAATGCATCGTGTCGTAAAAAGAAATACGCCTGATCGTACAATTGCTGTAAAAATTGATAAGTGGCTTGATAGCGATCTACGGTTTTGGGTACAATATTAAAATATTCTGTATCGGCTACGATTACGTCACGCATGTTTTCACCCAGTAGTGTACGTTGCGATTTGGTAATTTCTCTAAGGCTCGGCATGTCTTCTACTTTATGACAAGCCATGCCATTCATTATGCAAAGAAAAAGTAAATACATGATTCCTTTGCGGTAGTTGTGTTTGCTCATTCGTCTAATTTGTATTGAGGGGAAATACAAAAGATGTCACATTATTTCTAACAATAATCTTACCAAGAAATGTTAATTATATATAATCTGAATGGATTTAGTCTGTGACAGGACAAAAAAAGGAGATGTTTTCTGGAAACATCTCCTTTCGATTATGATTTTAAATTGGATATTGATTATACGTCATAAATTTCGGTGATGACATTAGCGTGTTTTTCTCGAATTACACGACGTTTGAGTTTCATCGTTGGTGTCAACTCTGCATCTGTACCATCTGCTTTGGTGGGTTCCCAAGCTGCATCTAGTAATTTGAATTTCTTAATCTGTTCAATATGACTAAATTCAGGATTGAATGTGTCAATGATAGATTGATAGTGCGCCAACACTTTTGGTTCTTTAACTGCATCTGACATGCTAGTCCAATTGACTTCATTACATTCGCACCAATCTTTGAGGGCTTCTTCTGCTGGAATAATCAAAGCGGAAACAAATTTTTGTTTTTCACCAACGACCATCATTTGCTCAATCAAGAAATCTTCTTTAAACTTATTTTCGATAGGAGTTGGAGCAACATACTTGCCACCCGATGTTTTCAATAATTCTTTTTTACGATCTGTAATCTTCAGAAATTTACGTCCACCAGGGCCAGAGATCATTTTTCCTACATCACCTGTTTTGAACCAACGTTTACCATCAATCATTTTAATGACCTCCGCAGTTTTATCAGGTTTATTGTAATAACCCATCATAACATTTGGCCCATGTGCTAATATTTCACCTTCTTCTGGCTTATATTCGCCTTCACTTGGATCAATCAAAATTTCTACATTTGGGAGTGGAGGCCCAACAGTACCTAACAATGCACCGCCTTTATCGTATCGGCCTATGGTCAAACCTGGAGAAGTTTCTGTCAAACCATAACCTTCTCGAATTGGAATACCTGCGGCTGAGAAAACTTTAGCCATTTTTACAGGACAAGCGGCTGCACCCGTTAATATTCCTTCCACGTTACCACCCAGAGCTTCTCGCCATTTACTAAAAATTAGTTTATCGGCAATACTGCGTTTGATGCCATCAAATCCACCATATTCTTTATCGTATTCATAGTCTTCAGTTAGGCTTAAAGCCCAAAAGAATAGTTTCTTTTTTGCACCCGTCAGTTCGAGTCCTTTATTGTATATCTTTTCATATACTTTTTCGAGTAGTCGAGGTACAGTAGAGAAAAAGTGTGGTTTCAATGTTCTTAAATCTCCATCGTCTCCACCTAAATTATCCGTTCCTGTGAACGTCACACTAATGCTATTGTAGACATAGGAGTATGAGGCGGTTCGTTCAAAAATATGACACAACGGAAGAAAGCTCAACGCAGATTTACCGCTATCAATCGGTAATAATTCTTTCACATTCATCACATTGCTCACAATATTTCTGTGCGAAAGCATTACACCTTTAGGGTTTCCAGTTGTACCAGAAGTGTAAATGATGGTTGCCATCGCCTCGGGGTCGGCAGCATCCATTAGTGCCTGAACAGGTTCCATGCTACTTTCATCATCAAACATGTCTTCCCAATACTTTTTACCATCTTGTTTATCGAAGGTATAAATATCAATAAGAGAAGGAATATCTTTTTGAGCCGTACTGACTTTATGGTGTAGATCATCTGCTCCAACAAAAGCATATTTAACCTCTGAATCATTAAAAATATAAACATATTCTTTAGGGCTGATGGTTGGATAAACGGGGACAGTGATGACACCAATTTGCTGTGCACCCAAATCCATCATTACCCATTCGGGACGATTTTTATAAGCTAAAAGTGCAATTTTATCACCAGGTTTTAAACCCATTTTTAGTAAACCACGACTGATTTTATTTCCATAGTCAATGATTTCATCCGTACTGAAGTATTTCCATTTTCCATTGTGTTTATAGCCCAATGATTTTTCTAAAGGGTGATTTTCTTTCTGATAGTGTATGAAATCAAATAGTCTAGTGACCTCCATATTCCAATATTGATTTTATGATTAGGTGTGATAAACGATAATTATTCGGAAAAATAGGAATTTTTAAAAGAAAATTAAAATTAGGACATTGGATTTTTTAATTAATGTACATGATAGAGTAACTTATTGGTTCAAAAATTTTTATTTCATTCGGTGACTTATGTAGTTTAATACCTGTTAAAATATAGTGGTGATATAGAAAAAACTATGCACATGACCTACGACACACTAATAGGACAGGTTGAATTAGATATTTGTTCTGAAAAATGAAATAAAATACCATATTTTAGGTATTGGTAGAAAGGATATATCATGTATTTTTGCAATGTGTTAACGACACAAATAGATTACGATTTTTTGTGACCTAAACAAATTGCCTGTATAGATTTTTAAATTTTATCCATGAGATAAGATAACCGACAATTAACAAATAAAAAAGTGGCTGCAAACTGAATGTAACTACAAAATAGGTGATTATCCGTTTTAGGAAGTAGGAAGTATAATTATATACTTCCTACTCACAATTTATGTAAGTAGAACAATTGAACAAAATATACGTTTGAAAAGCATCAAAATGTTCATAAACAATAATTCATTTGTCTGATTCTACACATCTAAAAATAATTGTCATACTTGCTGTTTTACTTTGTGGTATCTCACCTCAATCTGTGTATGGTCAAGAGATTTTAGAACAGATTACCAATATTTTTGAATTTGACATTGGTAAAGAAAGGCAAGATTCTACTTTTCGACATAATAAAATCGTTTTAGCCCCTATCACTTCTTATGAACCTAACACAAGCTGGGGGTTTGGTGTCGGTGTTAAATTATTATTTAAACCACTTGGAGCAGGATCAAATACACGCACCTCAAATATTCCAATCTCTGTTCAATATACGCTAAAAAATCAGTTTATACTTACTTCAGAATACACTATATTTTTTCCAGACGAGGCCTTTCTATTAAAAGGGAATATTGGGTATTCAAAATTTCCAATTGGCTATTTTGGTGTAGGGAGTTTGACACAAGATGCGGATCAAATAGATATATCGTTTGATAATTTTCTTTTTGAGCCTTTATTTTTAAGAAATGTTAGACCAAATCTGTTTGTTGGAGGTGGTTGGCGAATCAATAATTTCAGTGGAGTTAAATTTTTAGAAGAAGAGGCTAGTTTTCCTGGAGAAATTACAGCTCGTGACTCATTAGCTTCTAGTGCTTCTGGTGCTGTCTTTGGTATTAATTTAGATAGCCGAGACAACGTATTAAATGCAAGTAAAGGGGTGTTTGCTGAATTTACATACAGCATTTATAACAAAACAATCGGAAGTTCTAACACATTCATGGTAACACAGCTAGATTTTAGAAAATATTGGACATCTTCTACCAAAAGACCCAATGATATACTGGCTCTTCAATTGTTCACACGACTTAGTTGGGGTGATGTACCTGCTTTAGAGCTTTCACAATTGGGAGGTGCAGAGCTTCTGCGAGGATTCAGAGAAGGTCGGTTTAGAGATCAATATGCTGTTTTTGGACAGGTAGAATACCGCTGGCAAGCTTTGGATCGCATTGGCTTTACTTTTTTTGGAGGAATTGGAGATGTAACAAGCGATTTATCTAATTTGAGTTTTTCAAATTTAAAATATTCACTCGGAACAGGACTGCGGTTGAAAATTGTTAAATCTGAAAATTTAAATATCAGAATAGACTACGCACACGGGTTTGGCACTAGTTCTGATCGCAATTTTTATTTAGGTATTGCAGAGGCCTTCTAGGTAAGTTTATTATCAACACAATTCTAACTCTAATAACTGATGTATGAGTTAAGTATTTACCAGTGGGGATTAGCTTTTTTTGCTGCCTTTTTGGTAGGTGTTTCCAAGTCTGGAGTAAAAGGAATTAGTACTTTAATCGTTACTATTTTAGCCATTGTGTTTGGCGGAAAAGCATCTACAGGTCTACTTGTTCCGATGTTGATCGTAGGAGACATGTTAGCAGTTACCTACTACAATCGGCACACCCAATGGACGTATATAATTCGACTTTTACCATGGATGATTGTGGGGGTTTTGATTGGAGTTTTAGTAGGAAAAGATATGCCTGAAATGATTTTTAGGCAAGTCATAGCGGTAATTATTTTGCTTACCGTTATCATGATGTTTTGGTGGGATCGTCGTCCAAAAAAGAATGTACCTAATCAATGGTGGTTTGCAGGAATCATGGGCTTGGGAGCAGGTTTTGCAACTATGATTGGTAATCTAGCAGGAGTGTTTTCTAATATCTTTTTCTTAGCCATGCGCCTACCTAAAAATCAATTTATTGGTACGGCTTCTTGGCTTATTTGTATCATCAATCTTTTCAAGTTACCTTTTCATATTTTCATTTGGAAAACCATCACCTTTACTTCGCTTACCATTAATTTAAAACTCATCACTGGACTTTTTCTAGGTTTTTATGTAGGAACTCGTTTTATCAAAATCATCAAAGAACAACAATTTAGAAAAATGATTTTGATGCTGACGGCGATTGGAGCAGTTTTGATTTTGTTGAAAAATTAACACATTTGGAAATATTCCTATCATTCCTTACTTTGCAACGCTTGTTGTACGAAATAAAATAAATGATTTTGCAAATCATACGATAAATGTGCAATGCCGTACTTAGATCGAATTTCCTAGTAAGAAAGTGAATGAACCAAGTGGGCATAAAAATAAGTATTTTAAAAGAACTAATTCCTAGTAAATTCAAATATGAAACTATCAAATTATATCCAAGGTCAATGGATGGAGCATGAAGGAGAAGGCATTCCACAATACGATGCCATTCACGGTACTTTATTATCTACTTGCGGAAGTGAAGGTTTGGATTATAAAGACATGGCGCACTATGCTCGAACGGTGGGGAATCCTGCTTTACGCAATATGACTTTTCAAGAGCGTGGACGCATGGTAAAAGCATTGGCGTTATATCTAAGTGATATTAAGAAGAAATATTATCCGATTAGTTATCAAACAGGAGCCACCAAAGCCGATAGTTGGGTAGATATTGATGGTGGTATAGGAACCTTATTTGCCTATGGAAGTTTACGTAAAAAATTTCCCGACGAGCCATTTTACGTAGATGGTGAAACGGTCAATTTATCGAAGGAAAATACTTTTATTGGACATCATATTATGGTGCCAAAAGCAGGTGTCGCTATTCATATCAATGCATTTAATTTTCCGATTTGGGGGATGTTAGAAAAACTATCAGTGAGCTTACTCGCTGGTGTTCCCGCTATTGTTAAGCCTTCTGAAATAACATCATATTTGACTGAGGCAATGGTTCGAGACATTATCAAATCAGATATTTTACCAAAAGGAGCTTTGCAATTAGTTTGTGGAAAAGGAATCGGTATTTTGGATGCAGTCCAATCACAAGACATAGTGGCGTTTACAGGTTCTGCTGAAACGGGCAAAAAACTCAAAACTTATCCAACTATAGTAGAACATAGTACTGCCTTTACGATGGAAGCGGATAGTTTAAATGCCTGCATTTTAGGAGAAGACGCCGTACCAGGAACAGCGGAATTTGATTTGTTTGTCAAAGAAGTACGCCGAGAAATGACGACTAAAGCAGGTCAGAAATGTACCGCTATTCGACGGATCATTGTACCCGAAAACTTAGTGGAAGATGTACAAATCGCTTTAGGTAAACAATTATCGAAAGTAAATATTGGTGATCCACAAACAGAAGGGGTGCGAATGGGGGCATTGGTATCTAAAGGTCAAGTAGAAGTAGTGAAAGAACGAGTTCAGCAATTGGCTAAAAACTCAGAGATTGTATTTGGAGATGTTAATAATTTTGAAGTACACGGTTCTACTAAAGAAAAAGGGGCGTTCATATCACCCATTTTATTGAGAAATGACGATCCGTTTAAAAATCAAGATACACATAATATAGAAGCATTTGGACCAGTCAGTACCATTTTACCTTACAAAGATTTAAACGAAGCGATTCAAATTGCCAATATGGGGAAAGGATCACTCGTAAGTTCTATTGTGACCAACGATGCAAAAATTGCTAAAAACTATGTCATGGGTGCAGCACCTTATCATGGTCGAGTTTTAGTATTGAACGAGGCTTGCGCCAAAGAAAGTACAGGGCATGGCTCACCGATGCCCTTATTATCCCATGGAGGCCCAGGACGAGCAGGCGGAGGAGAAGAAATGGGTGGTATTCGAGGTGTTAAACATTATATGCAGCGCACAGCCATTCAAGGACATCCAACGATGATTACTTCATTAACTAACCAATATCAATATGGTGGTGAACAAAAAGAAAAGGAGGTGCACGTTTTCCGAAAACATTTTGAAGAGTTAGAAATAGGAGAGACGGTGATTACCGCAAAACATACCGTGACGGTTGCAGATATTGTCAACTTTGCGAATGTGAGTGGTGATAATTTTTATGCACATATGGATGAAACGTCCTTGGAAGGAACGCTCTTCGAAGGTCGGGTAGCGCACGGCTATTTTGTGTTGGCAAAAGCAGCAGGTTTGTTTGTAGATGCTAAAAAAGGCCCTGTTTTATTAAACTATGGAATTGATGAATGTCGTTTCACGAAACCCGTTTACCCTGGAATGACCATTGGAGTACGATTTACCGTCAAGCAAAAAACCGATCAAGAAAAGCGAGAACCTACGGATGTTGCTAAGGGAATTGTTCGCTTTTTGGTTGATGTTTATGATGAAACAGGCGAAACGGTAGCGTTGGCTACAATTTTAACAATGGTTAAAAAATTAAATCAAAGCTAGTCATAGCAAAGTTTTCAACTTTATTTTAAAGGCATAGACGAATTAATTTTTATATAAACTACTATGGAAATATAAAAATGCTATATTTGTTAAGAAAATTAACATAACGAAGCATATTTTCAGATCATTTCGTTATAGTAGCAACCATAGATTGTTGTGTAGTAGTCATCTTCTAAATCAGCTGACCCGCTGTTAATCTGATATCATAAAATAAGCATACAAAGATTTTGTTTGCAATATATCTAGTGTATTGTGAATGAATGGTATCAGTATATTTAAATAAAATCATATATAACAGATAAGATATTTTAGTAAGAAAAAATATATCGTTTTACAAATTAAATAGAACCTTAATCTTGGAAGTTCAAACTAGACTTCTATAAATTTTACATTAAAAAAAAGTAAAGTTTTTAAGGAATATTTAACAAAACGATTATTTTTGATTTTTAATTGGATTATTTTTTAATTAACAAAATTGGATTAGTATGAAAAAACTCTCACTAGTTTTAGTGATGGTAATCTTTGCCGTGGCAACAATGATCGCGCAAAGAACTATCTCAGGAACAGTTACAGATGAGTCAGGAGAACCCTTAATTGGAGCTAGTTTACTAGCTAAAGGAACTTCTGCCGGTACAGTATCAGACATTGATGGTAGTTTCTCTCTCAATGTTCCTGCCGAAAGTAACATGTTGGTGGTTAGCTACACAGGTTACAGTACACAAGAAGTAGACATTACAGGTCAATCTACCGTGGCTATTCAGTTGGCTGAAGGTCAGATTTTGGACGAAGTAGTAGTAGTAGCAGGTGGATTGGAAAAAAACAAAGCTCGTTTAGGTTATTCACTTCAGAACTTAGATGCTGAAGAGGTTATTAGTGCTCGTGAGGTTAACCTTGTAGATGCATTAAACTCTAAAGTAGCGGGTGTTTCTGTTGTAAGTTCTTCTGGTTCTCCAGGAGCATCTTCCAACATTCGTATTCGAGGAAGTATCTCTATCTTGGGAAGTAACTCACCACTTTTTGTAGTGGATGGTGTGCCTATTGATAACTCTTCGGTGGGTAATGATGTAGATGGTGTAGACCAATCGAACCGTGCTATTGATTTGAATCCTAATGATATTGCTTCTTTAACTGTACTAAAAGGTGCAGCAGCAACCGCATTATATGGTGTACGTGCAGCAAACGGAGCGATAATCGTTACAACAAAACGAGGTTCTGAAGGAAAACCAAGAGTAAGTATCTCAATGGCTTATTCTGCCGATGAAGTAAACAAATTACCTGCACGTCAAAATACATATGCACAAGGTCGTGTATCAGGTGGAGTACCAATTTATCGTGGACCAACAACGGCTGAAGGATTTAGCTGGGGGCCACTTATCTCTGACTTAGAATATGATGGAGTACCTACAGAATTTGACCGTAATGGTTCCTTAGTTCCTGCTGGTACAGGAAATGGACAGCCTGCAAACGCTTATGATCCTTATGATTTCTTCCAAACAGGAAATACATATGATTTAAATGCGTCTGTTGCGGGTGGAACGGATAAAGTACGTTACTATATTTCTGGTGGACGATTAGAGTCTACAGGTGTCGTACCAAATTCTACGTTCGCAAGAACATCATTCCGTGTCAACACAGATGCAGATTTGACAGACAAATTAAATATTGGTATGTCTGCAAATTTTGTTAACTCTGGTGGAGATCGTGTTCAGCGTGGTTCTAACTTAAATGGTGTTATGTTAGGTTTATTGCGTACAACACCAACATTTGATAACGCGAATGGTGTTTCTGATCCTGTAAATAATGAAGAAGCTTATGTATTAGCTAATGGTGATTTGCGTTCTTACCGTAATGGTATTTACGACAACCCTTACTGGACAGTCAATCGTAACCCTTTTAGAGATAATGTAAATCGTCTGATTGGTAATGTTAGTGCTAATTATAAGTTTACAGATGAATTGACACTAGGCTATAAATTAGGTATTGATACTTACACAGACCAACGTAATAGCGCATTCGATATACAAACAAACGCTTTCCGACCAGTTCCAGGAGAAGTAAGACAGTCTAAAATTACACAAGAAGACTTGAATTCAGATTTGACGTTGAACTATAACACCTATTTGAATGACGATGTTAGTTTGAATGTATTAGCTGGTTATAATGTATTCCAAACGAGATATAATAACCAAGAAACAATTGGTACAACTAACTCAATTCCTCAGTTTTATCACATCTCGAATACCACAGATTTACAAGCCTTTGAATTTATCGAAAGAAGAAGAATCCACGGAGTCTATTTAACGGCGGATGTAGGATTATATGATTTCTTATTCTTAAATGTTACTGCTCGTAATGACTGGTCTTCTACTTTACCAGAAGATAATAATGCTTATCAGTCATATTCAGCAAGTTTAGGGTTTGCATTTTCTGAATTAATGGACAATAAGCCATCTTGGTTCGATTATGGTAAGGCTCGTGTTTCTTATGGTGTAGTAGGATTGGATGCTCCAATTTATGCTACAAACAATGTATTCACACAAGCAGAATCAGGTGGTGACGGATTTTTTAACAATCAAGTTGAATACCCTGCTTTTGGTGTAAACGCTTTTGAAAGAGATGAAGATTTAGGAAACCCTAATTTGAGACCAGAAACGACATCTACGTTTGAAGTTGGAGGTGAGTTTAAATTCTTTAAAGGTCGTTTAGGCTTTGACGTAACTTACTATGATGCACAATCTACAGATGTCATCTTACCATTAGAAGTATCTGCGGCTTCTGGTTTTGCACGATTCTTTACAAATGTGGCAGAGATTTCTAATGTAGGTTTAGAGTTAGTTGCTGATGCGACACCTGTTCGTTTATCAAATGGATTTGAGTGGAATATAGCAGCAAACTTCACTGCTATGGAGAATACTGTAGAGGCATTAGCAGAAGGAGTTGATAATTATGGATTGAATGGATTTACGTCAACATCAGCTGATTTAGTGGCAGGTTTACCATATTCAGTTATTTTTGGTGATGCCTTCCAACGTACAGAAGATGGTGAATTAATTATTGGTTCTAATGGTTGGCCTTTACAAGATGATACTAGAAGAGCTTTGGGTGATCCAAATCCAGATTGGACAATGGGATTACGTAATACATTTAGCTTCAAAGGATTAACATTATCTGCATTATTGGATTTCCGCCAAGGTGGAGATACTTGGTGTGGTACTTGTGGAATTATGGATTACTTTGGAACATCTGCATTATCTGCCGATGAAAGAGGTGATGTAGTTGTGTTTGATGGTGTTGTGAACACAGGGAGTGATGAGAATCCAACATATGTTCCAAATACACAAGCAGTAGCATTAGCAAGTGCTGATCCAGCAGCTAGTTACACTAGCTTCTACCGAGTTCGTTACGGTTTTGGAGGTATTTCAGAAATGAGTATTTTTGATACATCTTGGTTGCGTTTACGTGAGTTGAGTTTATCGTATGCTTTACCAAAAAGTATCTTAGGAGATTCTTTTGATAGTGTAGTTATTTCACTTGCTGGTCGTAACCTTTGGTTAAACACGGATTATCCTGGTGTTGATCCAGAAACCAACTTAACAGGTGATTCTAATGGTTATGGATTAGATTACTTTAATATGCCAAACACTAGAAGTTATACGGCATCAGTAAAACTTAAATTTTAATTAAAAGAAAATTTTTCAATTAACAAACTTTGTTTTTTGAATGAATAAATAAAGAAAATATGAAAAAAATATTCCTTTTGCCATTGGTTTTTCTTGGATTGATGCTGTTTTCAACATCATGTGAAGAATCTTTGGCCGAGTACAATATTGATCCAACGAATCCTACTGAGGTGACGTTGAATTTATTAATGCCTGAAATTCTGTCTTCTTCCGCTTACAATGAAGGAACAAATCCAAATAGGATTGCAGGTATCATTATGCAACAATTAGTGGGGCTAGATGCTCAACAGTTAGCTTATAATGATTATGTCCTTACATCTGATGTAATGGATAACTTTTGGAGAACTGGTTTATATGCTGGTGTACTAAAAAGTTGTGATGTAATTATCAAACAAGCGGTAGTAGATGAGCGTCCTTTTTATGGTGCTGTAGCTAAAATAGTTATGGCAAATGAATTAGGAAAAGCAGCGTCTATGTTTGGTGATATTCCATATTCTGAGGCATTTCAAGGAGCTGAAAACTTGAATCCTGCTTACGATACACAGGAGGCTATTTATACTTCTGTTCAAACATTATTAGATGAAGCTATTTCAGAATTGAATGGCTTAGAAGGTGACGGAGGTTTTATTGGAGGTGATTTAGTATTTGGTGGAGATATAGCGTCTTGGGAAAAGACAGCCCATGCTTACAAAGCACGTTATTATATGCACACATCTAAGCGTAATAGTGGTGATTTTGCAAATGCAATTGCTCAGGTAGATATGTCTTTTACATCTAATGCAGAAGCACCATTTTTTACATTTGATGATACACAGATAGGTAACTGGTCATTAGCTAAATTCGGTGTAGATCGTCCTTCAACTTTAGGAATTGACAATCGCTTTGCCGATATGATGGCAGGTGATTTGAGAGCTGATTTATACTTTAATATTGCATCGGAAGAAGACGGTATTATTACGTATTCTTTCTTTGATGATCCAAGTGGCGGAAATATGTTTTGGGCACAAAATGCAGCATCTATTCCTATGATTTCATATGTAGAGTTGATGTTTATCAAGGCGGAAGCAAATGCTCAGTTAAATGGTGCTGCACCAGGTATGTTAGCTGATGCGATAAATGCTAGTTATGATTTATTACAATTTGATAGATCAGCTGAGTTTATTACTCCTGCTATGGATACTATTACAATTGGTGAAGAAATAGATAATTATATTGCAGCTAATGCTGGAACAGGTAATGTTCAAGAAATTGTTGAAGAAGCATATAAAGCATACTATGGCTTTAACTTCCACGAAACATGGTCAAACTTTAGAAGAACAGGTTTCCCAGAACTTACTCCTAGTGCAGGTGCTAGTGAAGGTTTGAATCCTTCGTTAGTTATACCTCGACGTTTTCTATATGTAGCGAGTGAAGTACAAACAAATGCTACGAATTTAGAAGCAGCTCAAAGTCGTCAACAAGGTGCATTATTAGATGTACCTGTTTGGGCATTTGAGTAAGAATAATAGATTTTTAAAAAATTAGAAAGAACCACCAATATGAAAAATTTAAAATTATTAACATTACTGTTACTTTTGATACATAGCTTAACGATATTTGGACAGAGCAAGAAAGTAGGAATAATGGAAAATATGAATACAACTAGACTTCAACAGTCAGGTGTTCAAACGTTTGATAATCGTTCGTATGACCTTGGTGGTTCTTTTCTCTTGTTTGATAATTGGAAAAATGGTATCGTTTTTTTTGAAGATAACACTGCACCGATTGATGTAGAATCTTTAAATTACAATATTAATACCCGACAATTTATATTGAGGTCTGCTGGACAAGATTATGGTCTTTTTTTACAAGATGCGAAGGAGTTATTAGTCGCTGATCTATCTAAGATAGGTGAGTATACTAAACGTAAGTTTCGTAAAATTATATCAGAAGATCAAAGACTTGAATTAGGAGAGATCATTGAAGACAATGAAAATGCAACTTTATATAAAGTTGTAACCTATAAAATTGCAAAATCCAATTATCAACCTGCATTAGATCAAGGTAGTGTCAATGATCGGGTTATAAAATCTGAAGTGTACTACATTGGTATTGATGGAGAATTTTTATTGCTACCAAAAAATAGAAAAAAAGCAATGAAGAAATTCTCAGGACAAAAACAGTTATCAAAATATCTTCAAACACATAAAATTGATATGAAAAGTGAAGAAGATTTGATAGCATTAATAAATTATTTAAAGTAATCAAAAATGAAAATATATAGTAATACTATAAAATTCTTCGTTTTCTGCTTAGTTGTTGGAACAATGTTTACTTCTTGTGAAGAGGACTATTTCCCGGCTACACAAGAGGACGATGGATTATTTAATGTAGAAGGAGCACTTCCTTCATTATTGAGTCCAGCACCAGGTTTTTTTAACTTGATAGACTTAGACAATGCAGCTAATAGCTTGAGTACAGCTATAGCAGGAGAATCTGCTTCAACTGGTGAGCTATTTGTTTCTTATTCAGGTGCACAGGGCAGTGTAGATGCAGTCTCATTAGGAGATGTAAATATACCAAGTGATATTAATGTGTCATTAACAGATGTAGCAAGTGCATTAGGTATTGACATAGATGGTGTTGACGTTGGAGATAATTTCCAGTTTATCTTAAGAGCCGATACTCAAACAGGTACTTATTCTTCTGCTCCACTTAATTTATTGGCTTCTTGTCCTTCTGCATTAGAAGGCGAGTATACGGTAACTACGACTTATGGTTTCCATGACTTTTTACCAGATTATGCTACCAATACAATGGATATGACGATCACAAAATTGGATAATGGTAATTATACTACTACTGATTTCTCTGGTGGATTGTATGGAACAGGACCTTACAATGAGGCTTACAATACAGGACCACTGAACGAAGTTGAATTTGCAGAAGTTTGTGGTAATATTGTTTGGTCGGATCAAGTTGACCCCTATGGACCATTAGTTATGACAGAAGATGGAACAAATTCTGTTAATCCTGAAACTGGTGTTATTACAATCAGTTGGACGGCGGAAGGATATGGTGAAAACGCAGTTTCTGTTTATACACCTAAATAATATAGCTTAGTTATTTTGACATGAAAATCAAATAAGTAAGTAATTAAAAATGGCGATTGAGTTTTAACTCAATCGCCATTTCTATTTCTAATCCGCCGTTCTAATTGTCGTGTTCTGTTGAATCCAACAAGGTACTTTATAGGTATCACCTACTTTTAAGTTTCGGATAAAGATATCTTCCTTGCTAGGCATAAATTGACTATATCTATTGATAAGTTTACGAGCCTCTGCCGCAGCCTCTGGATCACGTTTGGCTTTGTTCCACTCGTCGATAGCAGGCCAAGTCACAATCTGACTATCAAAACCTCGACCTGGCCCACAAAGAGGTCCGCTAGAAGCATACAACTTTCCAATCAAAATACGAGGCGCCCCCCAATTAGGTTTGTTGTCTAGTGCATATCGAGCATATGTTCGAGCTTTAGAAAAACTTTTCAAATGCGCATAATATATTTTAGCAATCGTCAAGTAGTATTGAGCTTTTTTTTCCGTATCCGTAGAAGCCTCCGCTTTTTCTTCATAACAAGAGATCGCACTTTTATAATCTCCATCTTGTAATAAATTTTTACAATAAACGGTTGGGCTGCTTGGGGGTTCTGGTGGATAACATTTTAAGACTTGTGGCTTTAAATTAACTAAAACAGGATCTGTTTCGGCACATTTTCCCCATTTCAAGCGACTATAAACAGTAGCAATCAACTCACAACTATCTGGATTGGCTTCCAATTCTGCTAAATATTTATTTTTATAATAATCGCAATCATAAAAACCGTCTACACCTTCCATTTCCTCCAAACGAACAGGCGCATAGCCTTCCACAATATCCCAGCGATCACAAGCTTTAGGTGTTTTACAATTTTCTGTTCCGTAATCAATAGCTTGGCTAATTTTCTGAGCGTATGTCTGTGCCTCTGTCATTGGTATTTTTTCTGCCAAATATAAATCAGTCATCAACGCAGTAAATGGGTTTATCACAAAATCAGCTGTTTCTTCACCTTCTGTATCAATAACTTCTTTAAATTGCTGATAAATCTCCATATCCGTTGCCTGATCTCGGTATGAATAATAGAGTTTGAACGCCTTTAAACCTTTATACATAGATGCTTTATCTGGATAGCACTTAGTGGCTTCTGTGTATAAATCAAAAATATTTTGGATGTATTCCAAACGTTTGTCAGTATCCGTTTCTGTTTTAATTTTTTGTTCGTACAATTTAATACCATCTAAAAAATGATAGTCTCGTTTTCCATCAGCAGCGGGTGCCATTTCATAAGCTTTTTGCCAGTATGCAAATGCTTCTGTCCAATTTTTATTTTTAAGAAAATCACGGTACAAAACATGTGCTGTTTCCGCATCACTAGGACTGGTTGCATCTGAGAATTTTCCACAAGGACTCAGGTCTTCATCCAGTACAGATGCTGACGCTGCTGTTTCTTCCTTGGCTGGAGCCTCGGGAATTTGTTGAGTAACTTTTGGGGTACAGGCTGCTATTAATAGCATAATTAAAAACGCAAGTAGTGAAAAATTTATAACATACTTTTTCATAGGCAATCTTTTATAATATAGATATTAAAATATCGGTTTGAAGTATTATTGTTTTCTTGATGAATCTGTAAATAAAAGTAAATATAAATTATAAAATGGAATTAAGCGGTCGGACAAAATTACCTGTATAATAACGCCAACCTTCAAAAAAGTTGTAAAATACTGACAGTCAGGAAGTTTTTATGACTTTTTTGGAGGTTTTGAAGGCGGTTATGATACTAATTTTTCTGACCTACTACTTAGAAGATACCAAACTGGTTTTCCTGTATCTCGCATTCTATTTATACAGATAACAAAAATAAAATAGGAGAATATTAACATCAATATTCCAAAAGCAAACGGGTAGTATGCTTCTGGTGGATAACCAAATGCTAGTTCAGATCTACGAAATAATAAAGCTTGTACTAAAATTCCACCGCCAAGTAAAGCAAATCCAGGAGATAGAATAATCAATATACAGAGAAATCTAAAATTGATTTTTCCAATTCTTCGATTTGGTTTATAGATGTCTTCAACATAAACGTCTGGTTCTTCCATGTGTTTGATGATTACAAAAGATATAGATGCAAAAAAGCCCCGTTTAGTAGGTAAACGAGGCTTTTTTGTTAAATTTAATGGGATATATAATTTAGAATCGTAAGGTTACTGTTTCTCCAATCCAGCAGCTTACTTTAACCTTTTGACCGTTGGTATAACCACGCATAAAGGCTGCCTCTTGGTCAGGTTTAGATGCATTATATTTGCTAATACGAGAACTTGCTTCATCTGCTACACTAGAATCAATAGATTTAGCATAAGCATATTTATCGATAGCAGCTAAAATGGCACAACGTTGCATAAATGAATCACCACAATTTCGACTTGATTTAGCATATAAATCACCAATTAGCATATATGGACGACCCCAACCTGATTTTAAATCCGCAGCTTTTCGTGCATTTGCACGAGCATCGTTATACTTGCTCAATTTTCGACCTTGTACAGATGCCATACGGAAATAATAATCTGCTTGTTTACTAGGATCTGTCTCTTGGTTGATTGCTTCTTGATATTTAGCTACGGCTCCATTATAGTCACCTGCATCGTATGCCTTTTTTGCTAGAATACCTGGGTTATTCGCTTCAAATTCTGCTTGGCGACGTGCATTTTCAGCAGCTGCATATTTTGAGTATTTTGCTTCCAATTGTACCAAAAAAGCATCATCGGCTGGACAAGCTCTTCGTTTCATTTCTCGAATTGCATTTTCCATGGTTTCTGGATCATCTGGATTTTCCTCATACTCTGCCTTTATTTTGGGCATAAAATACGCACAGTCAAAAATGTTATCTTCGATTTGAGCAATAGAACCGTTGGCAGCGTCCAATGCTTGCTGATAATAGTCACCATAAGACTCACTATTTACAATATTATGCTCGCCAATTTCATTAATGGCCGCATGCACTGCTCTCGCTTCTGCTTTGTCAATCAATTCATTAGTATACATATAAACAGCGACATCTGCATAGGGTGCCAAAACAATATATTCTGTGTTATTTCCACCAACTTCAACCGCTTCCTTTAGTACTTTGTACGTTTCTGTATAAGGCGTTCTCAAATCATAGTAACGATCAAAACCTTCTCTTCCTAAAAGGTAACCCACGCGAGTGTCTGCACCTTTCATTTTAATAGCACCACTTTTAAAGCATTCTCTTGCTTCGTTGTACAGCCGGATAATAGCATCAGCATATTCTTTTTTCTTAGCCTCGTCTGTTTCGTTCTTAAATTTGTATTTATAAATTTTGATACCGTCGGTATAGTGAAAATCACGCTGACCGTCTGCTGCTGGAGCGATGTCATAAGCTATTTTCCATTGCTCAAAAGCGGCACTTAGATCCTCAGATTTCATTTGCCCTCTATAAATCGTATGTGCATCGGTTGCAGCTCCTTCTTTAGGAGAACCAATCCATGTGCCACACTGTGCGTGTAACGTGTTGATAGCAAAGATGCAAATAATAGGGAGTACAATGTTTTTAACTAAATTTAATCTAATCATTTTATTGAAATTTTCGTTTAAAGAACCAGCTATTATCGTTAAGTGTAAAACCAAATGTAGCCTTAAAATACGTTTCTTGTAAAGCAGTCTCCGTTCCAAATTGTCCTATTTCTAAACCCAAATTAAAGAAAGAAGTTTGCTGTCGTGGTAATATAACGGGAAAACCTAAGCCCATTGTTATACCATAGTTCGTTAATTGTTCGTTAATGTTTCTTGGGTCAGTTTCATAAAATGCTCCAATTCGATAGCGCATTTTTTTTCCATAATTATTATAAGAATCATAGTCAGGAATAAATTCTGCTCCTGCTGCTACTCTATAGGTATCTTCCAGAACGTCTGGTTTTAATTCATTTCGATAATTACTCCATTTAGACGCAGCATAATCGAATCCGACACGGAATTTGTTGTTATTTTCATATAAAATACCAAAACCAATCGTCGATGGAAGGGTAATAGAACTTTTTCGGTCTTCAAAGAAAGAGAGGGTATCAGACGCAGTTGTAAAGCGATTGATTCGACGATAAAATTGATTGGAAGTAGATGTAATATCATTATTAGTATGACCATACACTCCAACAGTAATGGATTTTCCACTAGGAACAATTTCGCCATCTTCTACGGTCATAAATCTATGTTTATACATAGCACCTAGATTCCAGTAAAAACCACTAATACTAAACTCGTCTAACAATTCATTATTATAACCTACATCACTATCGTTAAAAAAGACATCTCGCTCATTGATGATTTTTCCAAATCTATGACCGATTGTCACACCCAAAGAAAAGTCTTTGTACTTGACACCATTTCCCCATTGAATTTTATATGTTCCTCCACGACCATTAAAATTAGTAATCGTTGAAGTTGAGTCTTGTACAATTTCATTTGTACCTGTGATATCATATCCGACGGTAGTATAAGGAATCAACGATATATTCATGCCCCAATGTGTTTTTGGGTTTTTACGATCCAATACCTCATTAACTGGATTTCGTATAGGAAAACTCAACGACATATGATGCAAACCACCGCTCCAAATACCTACATCTTCAGACCCGTTTCCAGATAAATTAGCAAATTGTGCTGTACCTCCAATTTCAAAAGATGTTGCTTTCAAGTAAGCTAATGAAGCAGGATTGACAGTATTGGCATGAAACGGATCATTAAATGTTGCTCCTAATCCTCCCATTGATCTAGACGCTACAAAGTTCTGATTTACTAAATCACCCAAACCTATTCTAGAGTACGGAGAATTGTCTTTTGGAGTATTCTCGTCACTCGTTTGGAACTGAGCTTGCATCGCAAAAGTACTGCCCAAAAAAATAAATAATAAAAATAATCTATTTGGATATTTCAACATTATAGTTTAAAATTTTATTTAACCCAATGAGGATCAAATTTGGTTGCACAAATATCTTAGTTTTTAACTGGTCTGCAAAGTAAATTGCATCCCCACCTGTCAAAATAACACTTAATACCCCAAATTTTTCGGTATAAGCATCAATAAACGCCCGCATTTCCATTAAAGCACCGAGTTGCCCTCCCGTTTGTAGTGCCGTTTCTGTGTTGTTTCCTACTAAATCAAGATTATCCGAAAAACGCACTTCGGGTAATTTTGCTGTAAACTGGTGCATGGCTTTCCATCGCATCTGAATACCAGGGCAAATATTACCACCTAAATATCGACGATTCGATAACAAAATATCATATTTGATACATGTTCCAGCGTCAATAATCAAACAAGTCGTTTCTGGAAATAAATGCTGCGCCCCGATCACTGCCGCTAGTCTATCCTTACCCAACGTCTCAGGTGTTAGATATTCATTAATGATCGGAATTGGAGTTTGGTGTGTTAAAGGGACATAATGAAATAATTCTTTTAAAAACTGTTCCACATCGTCCCAGATATAAGTGACCGTTGAAACCGCTACCCGTTGTATGAGCGGATAACGTTCCATACATTTTTGTAAATCTATTAACGTCCAATCCTCCCATATTTCACGCTCTACCAATTCGTCACCTTTAAAGATGCCCAATTTAGTTCGTGTATTTCCAATGTCAAGGATTAGGTTCATATTTATTGTGTTCGTGTGTTAACGTGCGCACGTGCGCACGTACCTTCTATTTTAGTTCTATTATTATCTGCTATCTTTTAGATGCTTATTTTGTAATAAATTGGTGTTTTCAGATATTCTAAAAAAAAATGAATACATGAATATTACATCGCACGTGAACACACGAACACCTGCGCACCTGAACACGTTTTAGTGTTTAAAATGACGGATACCAGTCATGACCATCGCTACATTGTTTTTATTACAATAATCAACACTTAAATTATCTTTGATAGAACCACCAGGCTGGATAACGGCATTGATTCCCGCTTTATGCGCAATTTCTACACAATCAGGAAAAGGGAAAAAGGCATCGGAAGCCATGACAGCGTCTGTTGTATCAAAACCAAATTGATGAGCTTTAGCAATCGCTTGTTTACACGCATCTACACGTGACGTTTGCCCACAACCCATCGCAATCATTTGTTGGTTTTTAACTAAAACGATGGTGTTGGATTTGATGTGTTTAACGGCTTTATTTGCAAATAGGAGATCACGAATTTGTGCAGTTGTCGGAACAGTGTCGGTGACGACTTTAAGGTCATCTGATTGTTCTATTTTGAGATCGGTATCTTGTTGAATGACACCATTGAGTAAACTTTTGAAACTGGTTTGATTAACGTGAAAATCTTTTATTTTTAATAAAATTCGCTTCTTTTTCTTCATTAATAATGTTAACGCATCCGCATCAAAATCAGGTGCAATTAGTACTTCATAAAAAATCTGATCTATGGCGGTCGCTGTTGCCAAATCAATAGGAGCATTAGCAATAAGTATTCCTCCAAAAGCAGAAATATTATCTGCTGCTAGTGCTGCTTCCCATGCTTCGTGAATGGTGTTTCTAGTCGCTAGTCCACAAGCATTCGTATGTTTTAAAATAGCAAATGTTGGATCAGCATCTTTGAATTCAGCCATTAAATTGACGGCAGCATCTACATCCACCAAATTATTATAAGAAAGTGCTTTTCCTGAAAGTGTATCGAACATTTGACTTAGATCACCATAAAAAACACCAACTTGATGTGGATTTTCGCCATATCGTAACGTCGTGGAGCGGTGAATACTTTGTTTGAACGCATAATCCTGCTGATCGTTACCTTCATTAAAGTAGTTATAAATAGCTGTATCGTAATTAGATGATTCTTTGAAAGATAAGCGAGCTAGTTCCTTACGATCTTCAACATCAGTAGCCCCATTCTTTTCTTGAATGATTTTTAAAAAAGTATTGTATTCATTTCTAGAGGCAACGACCACTACATCTTTATAATTCTTGGCTGCTGCTCGGATCAAAGAAATTCCTCCAATATCAATTTTTTCTATAATTGTCGATTCGTCGCTGGTGTTTGCCACGGTTTCTTCAAAAGGATATAAATCTACAATAACGAGATCAATTTCTGGAATCTCATATTGTGTTAATTGTGATAAATGTGCTTCTTCTCGTCGAGCCAAAATACCGCCAAAAACTTTAGGATGTAATGTTTTAACACGACCATCTAGGATAGAAGGATAAGAAGTCAGATTTTCGACAGCTTCTACTTTGATATCAAGGTCTTCAATGAATTTTTGAGTTCCACCCGTAGAGAAAATTTTAACATGATGCTTTGCCAATTCTTCAACAATTGGTTGCAACCCTTCTTTGTGATAAACAGAAATGAGTGCAGATTTTATCTTTTTCGGAGTCATAGTATTGAATTCGTTTAAAGAACATAATTGAACAGAGCGCAAAAGTACGGATTCTCTATTTGACTGCTTGTATTTTAGAAGATAGATTTATCCACTTATTGTGGAAAATACAATTATTCCCGAAGACCATAAAGTTCTATTTAATCAGAAACCTGACTTATTGGGCTAATGTGGGGTTTATTTGATGAAAGGATGTTCTACCTTGCAGGTGTAATCAATTACAAAGTATGGAAAATATAAAGTTTGGAATTTTGATGTGGTGTTTGGTTTGTTGTTGTTCCGTCACAGCACAAACAGCGACTTTATATGGTCATGTAACAGATGCTGAAAACGGAGAACCGATTTTATTTGGAAATGTAGCACTTTTTCAAAATGGTGTTTTAGTGACTGGTGTAGAAACAGATTTTGATGGGAATTATAGGATAGATAGTCTAACAGTTGGAGTGTATGATGTGGAGGCGTATTATGTAGGATACAGGAAACGACGGATAGAGAACGTCCAGATAGTAGAAGGAAAAGAGAAAAAGTTAGACATTTCTTTTAAAGAAGCAGCACCTTTGATGTGTGTTTGTAGTAATCATGATTACTTAATCCCACTCATAGATCAATCTGATAACACCCAGGGTCAAATATTTACGAGCGACCAACTGCGACATAGAGGACGAGCTTACTAGCATAGCTCAGTCAAAACTAACCAAAAAATAAATTAGAAAGATTTAACACCTAGAAGATCTATTGCAGAGTTTGAATTTGAAGACGGTACTTGTATGAGTATCGTCTTTTTTAGTTTAAGAAAAGTTCTTAGGTAATAATACCTTTTAAAAAATCTTGAAGAGTTTACCTAGCATACGAACACCAGAAAAGAAGCTTTGCCCCTTACTCAATGTTTCTGCGCTGTACATCACCTGAATTGGTACTTCTGTAAATTTGGCTTTGTGCAATCCAATATTTCGGATAATCTCCACACAAAACTCAAATCCGTTAAAATGTAATTTAGATTTATGAGCAAAACGACGTGACATCGCTTTCATGCCAGATTGACTATCTGTGACGCTGATTCCAGTTAAAATATAAGTAATGACGTTTGCAATTTTGTTGTATACAATTCGAGTGGGAGGAATACTATTTTCGCTATTTAAAAATCGACTACCGATGACCACATCCATTTTTTTTGTTTTCAACACATGAACCATATGTTGAATATCAGCAGGGGAGTGTTGTTCGTCTGCATCAAGCGTTACTATGGCTTGTGCACCACAACTTAGCGCATAATCAATACCTGTTTGCGTAGCAGCGCCAGGTCCAAGATTGACAGTATGCGTTAAAACAATTGTACCATGTTGGCGTGCAATATCAGCGGTAGCGTCGTTGCTTCCATCGTTAACAATAATAATATTGTTGAAGCCTGCAAGCTGCGTTTTCTGGATAACTCGACCCACACGGGTAGCTTCATCCTTAGCTGGAATTACGATATAAACATGGTCATTCATACAATAGGTAGATATAATATCTAGTTGTCTATCAACATAACGTTGTATTATATTGATATGCTTGCCCTAATACGGGAAAATTAAAATTGTGTAAACGGTATCGGAGGGATGAGTTGTTTGATAATACAAAGATACATAATTTTATTAATATTGTAAAAAGTTAAATATTAATTTCTGTGACAATCTTTATATATTTTGATTAGGTCTATATTATTTGATCTCATATATAGCAAAAGTTCCTCGACCAACAGCCTGTTCGTTTAACTGAGTGTTTAGAAACACTTTTCGTGCCACTTCATTGGTTTGAGGATTTAAAACTTGCCGATCAGTTGCTAACAATTCAATTTTGGGGTTTCGTGCAATAAAATCATTCATAAAAGCCAAAAACTTTTTCGTCAAGGTTTTTTCGGGGGTTTTGTCGATAAGATAGGTGTTTAAATCCACTAAAATATACTTAAAATTTGATGCTTTTAAAGCCTCTGCGATTTGAACTCGATCGGATAGTTGATTTTGAATGGTATTAAAAACACCCAATTGATTATCGAGTAATACTCTACTATCGTTTTTACGAATAAAAAAAGGAAATATAGTACCTACTCGATAAACAAGCGATTGATCTTCTTCATTTATTTTATCTAATACATCATCTATGCCTGGGTAATATTGATTAAGGGTTTGTTCTTTTGTGACGACACCTAGCCTATATTGAGTTAATACCGGGTCAAAAAGCATTTTTTCAGGTGCTACTCCTTCTTGTACAGGTTGATAGTTCATGGACTTGAAATTCAGTAGTAAGAATATACTAATAAAAAGTATGCTCCACGCACTATATTTTATGACTTTGACTATTTTAGTATTAGACGGTTCTAATTGTTTTGAGAGTGGATAAACAACAAATAATGTAGAAAAAACGAGTATTAAATATCCATACCAAATAATTCCAGAGGTCAAAATAAGCCAGAAAAATCCAAATATATAAGCAAAAACAACTATAGCTTTTACTTCTTTTGTATGTGATTTGATGCGATCAACAACTAACCAAAAACCAATAACAAATAAGATAATAAGCATTGGGTAGGTAAAGTAATCATAATTTCCCGAGATGGTTTTAAATAGGTTATTTAGTGGTTGATATAACGTTCTTGCTGTTAAATGAACATGTGCAGTTATGAAGTCAATGGGCGCATCTATTAATGAAATTTCATTTACATAAGTAGCTATTTTTTCTTTTGTATCTAATAAATAAGGAGGTTCGGTACTGAGAATGAAACTATTTGCGATAGATATTATAAATATTGATACACAAAAAAGCATGAATGGAATACCCACTTTTGGTCTTTTCAAATATCCCATTAAATAGAAAATAGGAATAAGCAATAGAAAGCAAAACCCTATATCAATAAATGGACCTCTTACATTGGTATTCATCGTTACATCATATGGAAGGGACAAGTAACGTGCAGGTAATTCCTCATAACCCATATATCGTTGAATCTCTTCTCGAACGGAGGTATTGCCCTGAGTAACAGTTTGTTTATTTTCATCTTGAGCGTATATCGAAATAGATAAGCTACAACAAAGTATACCTATTAGCAATATATACAACCAAGAAAAATATTTATTTGATAACATTCTTTAATGTTCTTTTTAAATAAAAATATGCACTATGGACTATTTTACTGCTGTTTCCATTTAGAAATCAGTTGTTTGGCACTAATTTTTGGTGCATTGGACTGACCATTTAGTAAACTATTGACATCTAATCGTTTAGTTTCTGAATAATTTTTAGTTAACCAAGGAAGAATTGGCAAAACAAAAAATAATCCATAAATCACACTCAGTTTGAATCCATATAAAAAGGTTTTTTTATCTTTTACAAAGATATAAACAGCCAACCCTAAACCGATAATTAACATAATCCATTGTACTGCACTTGCACTTAAATGATAGGCACGCAAGCCACTTTGATCGTCTATTTTTAGTAAGAAAATAGCAAAGATACTGACTGCAAATAAAGCCAAAAATCCCAAATTTCCTTTGAGAACATACCACATTGTAGCTAAAATTCCAAAAAATGTAAACAACGCTGTCAACTTAATACCAAGTGCAAAACCCGTCAATAGACCCATCAAGGCAATGGCAGGCTGTATAAAAGGTAGCTTTCTATGATTTTCTGAATCAACAGTAACCGTATTTATATCTTTATTATGGTGTTCAATCCAGTTAATTAAAACGAGGACAATAGCAGTTAAAATAAACAACAGACCTAAATCTACTTTTTGCTCTAAATATGTTTGAAATGCAATACTGGGAATCAAACTGAATATACAAAGAGACAGAAAACTAAAGTTCACGTCCATTTTAAATAGTGTTCTTGCTAGTTGGTAAAGAGAAAATAGGGTCAGAAATCCTCCAAGATATGACAACATTAAGGTAGATTCCATTTTACCAAAAAGCACAAAGCCTAAAGACATAATCAAAGACCAATTATAGGGTTGATAACCACTAACCAATCCTTGATAATCATTAATCAATGAAGGGAGCGAAACATACAGTGATAGCGCATCCCAACCCCTAGGAAAAGGCATGCAAACCTGCATAATTGTCCAGCTAATAATGATAAATAAAATATAAAAGCTGGCTATTCCCAGACCATTTAGTTCATTAGGTAATTGTATGGGAGTGATTAAGGTGCGTTTAAGAAAATCAAGGCTAATTTTCCACCGTATTCCTAGAATGAAGACAAAAATGGGGATCAATATATACCAAACTAATAAACTGAATATTCCAAGTAGAAATAATATACTAACCAAACCCATTATACCTATAGCAACCAAAACGATATCTTTTGATAATCCTTTTATGGGAATAGGAAATAAACGCCAAATTAGTTCTCCAATCACATAGGCACATAGCGTTACAAGATATACAGAAGTAACAGCTTGGATAACCATTCCCAATAGGTGAAGCACGCTTCCGCCGTTCGTCATGGGTAGGTTCGTTTTATTAATATAAAATTGTACACTCAATGCGATTATAAATAAAGCCGCCCCAAAAAGGCTCAAACCATTCAACCACTTTCTCCAAGCCTGATTTTTTACTTTTTTAATAAGAAAATAAGTTCCAACACCCAGTAAAGTTAGTACTGCTGTTAGATCATAATAACTGAAATTAATTAAATTTATATAATAATACGGGTGCTTTTGCCAATAATCAAAAAAGATAAAGACAAACCAGAATATAGAAAATAATATGATGCTGGACTTATATATTCGCATATTAGCGCAAATTATTCAAATGGGGTTTAGTAGAAACAATAGCGTAACCTGTTGTCGAACAGTTATCAAGCTACAACTTTGATAAACGCTAAAAGGAATCTATTATACCAAAGTTAAGTACTGAATTTGTGTGCAACATGTTACAACCATCTTTTTTAAAAAATGATTTAAAAGTGTAGGTTGAATTGAATTGGATTTGGTTAACCTTTAACAGGCATTAGTGGAGACAAGTTTTAGAAAGCAGGGATAGAAAATTCTATCCCCGAAAACTTCTAAAAGTCTCGGTCTAAGGAATTTATAAACAAAGTTGCTCAAGGGATTAGATTTGTTAATGTAGCATTTTGCTTATAATTGACATAAAAGTAGTAACTATTAACCAAAATGCAAAAATTATATATAAATATATTTTTAATAAATACCTTACAGAAAATTATAATATGTTCCTGAACTAGAAGTAATCCCTTCTATATAAACCAAAAAAACAACTAGCTAACAAACAGCTACCGTTCCCTAAATGGTCTAATATATGGTAAAAATATATACTATATTACGGTCGGTTTAGCAGCAGCAACTTTAAATATCATGGTTATGGGTAAGGAACATATCAATATTTGGACAGAAAACATTGATCGTTCACGTAAGTTTTACACACTTTTTTTTGCAGGAAAAGCAAAGAGAAATGCCAAAGAACGTGCAGATGATCTGGATTCTTATTTTATTTCTTTTAGAAATGGCCCCTCTATAGAGCTTTTATCGAAAAAGCAGGTATTTAGTATTCCTGATGCTGCTGAATTGATGCACCCAATCAATGATATTGCCTTTCGATTTCATAATAAATCACAAGTAGATGATCTCACGCAATGGGTGATAGATGAAGGATTCACCCTTGAAAAACACCCTTACGAAGAAGAACAAGGCACTTATTCTAGTATTGTCCGAGATCCTGATAATAATAGAGTCGAGATATATCATTTGATAGAATAAATGTAAACCTAATCCTACCAGCACAATTCTACAAATAATCATATCTTATCCTTACTTTTGTTTGAAAATATAAGTATAGATAACTATGAATATTCAAAACACTCTTTTCCTCTTCTTTATAAGTATAACGTTTCTATTCTGTTCATTCCAAACAGAAACTACCGACAGTACCAAAACGGCATCCAATACAATAGTTGCTGATTCAAATATCGTTACTACTACAATAGATTCTAATAAAATAGAAATTTATACCATCATGGGAGTAGGGGATATGATGTTGGGTACTAATTATCCAAATGCAGGCTATTTACCTCCCAATGGTGGCAAAGATTTACTAAAAGACGTGGCGCCTTTACTTCAAAATGCCGATGTGACATTCGGAAATTTGGAAGGAACGCTATTGGATAAAGGTGGTAATGTCAAGCGTTGCTCGAACCCCGATTTGTGTTATGCCTTTCGCTCACCCGAAAATTATATCGAACATTTTAAAAATACAGGATTTGATGTAGTGAGTATTGCCAATAATCATACAGGCGATTTTGGTGCAGAAGGTCGTCGAACGACTAAGCGTGTTTTGGATGAATCTGGTATTGCGTACGCTGGTCTCGCAGGTACGGATGAAAGTACTGTTTTTGAACGAAATGGTGTCACCTACGGTTTTTGTGCTTTCGCACCAAACACAGGAACAGTTGATATTAGAAATATTACTAAAGCCAAGCAAATTGTACAAGAATTAGAAGCCAAAACAGACATTGTCATTGTTTCTTTTCATGGTGGTGCAGAAGGTGCAAAAAATCAACATGTTACCAAAAAGACAGAAATATACTATGGAGAGAACCGTGGAAATGTGCACGCTTTTGCACATGCTGTCATTGATGCAGGGGCAGATATTGTATTTGGTCATGGCCCACATGTTACCCGTGCGATGGAACTATACAACAATCGGTTCATCATTTATAGCCTTGGCAACTTCTGTACGTATGGACGGTTTAACTTACGTGGCGCTGCAGGTATTGCGCCAATGGTAGAAGTAGCTGTCGATAAAAATGGAGGATTTGTGCATGCTAAAATTACCCCAATTTATCAAGCTAAAACCCATGGACCAAAAATTGATCCACAAGCACGTGCTACCCAAAAATTAATTGAACTCACCAAAGCTGATTTTCCAGATACACCATTATTGATAGAAGCAGATGGTTGGGTACTAAAAAAGTAAGCAGTTATGAATTTTTCCTCAAAGCTAATAGAAGAAGCAGTAGAAGCTTTCGCTATTTTACCAGGTATTGGTAAGAAAACAGCGCTACGGTTGGTACTATACTTAATACATCAAGACAAAGACATTACGACTAATTTTGCCAATGCTATCACTAATATGCGCCAGCATATCAAACAGTGTAGCAATTGTTTTAATATTTCAGATGATACGATTTGTAATATTTGTACCAATCCGAGTCGAGATAAACAAACGATCTGTGTAGTGGAAGGAATTCGAGATATTATGGCAATTGAAGATACGGGACAATACAAGGGTATGTATCATGTGCTTGGTGGGGTTATTTCGCCTATTGAAGGCATTGGCCCTAGCGATTTAAATATCAGTAGTCTTTTACAACGTATCCAAACAGAACAAGTCAAAGAAGTGATTATGGCTATCAGCCCAACTATTGAAGGAGATACCACTATTTTCTATATTTCCAAACAGCTCACCGACGTAGAAGTCAATGTTAGTACCATCGCTCGTGGTGTCGCTTTTGGTGGCGAATTAGAATATGCAGATGAAGTGACTTTAGCCAGGTCGATTGTAGCAAGAGTGCCATACAAGAAGTAGTTCAAGTTTTTTAAGGATTTAAAAACTAGGGCTATTTTCAGTTAAAAAAATCATTAATGATCACTAACTCTAGATTCCCTTCAGTTTTAATAAAGGTCGGCGTTCAGGCATTCGTTGAGCCATGGAGCGATATTAAACATAAGTAATAGAATACTAGTGGTGTACGAATATTAGATTTTGAAACAAAGATAAGCGATAAGCTCTAGAGTGTTTTAGTGCAACATGGACTTTATGTAAATGTCATCATAAAGTAAATATGAATTTGCATCTATGATAAATAACTACTATATTTATATCACATAAAAACTAGTGGGCTAAAAAGAAAAAGCGAAAAGTCTTAACCAATAAAATATTTTCTTTTCTTTTCTTTTCTTTTCTTTTCTTTTCAGTCTAAAATAGAAACGGTAATGTTCCAGCGAGCTTGGTGCATTCGATAGGTGATGTCGTTTACCGTACATCAAATAAAGGAGACAATATATTGAAGATGTTTTTGAGAGTTTTGATTGTCTTTATTATGTGCATAAAGTTAAGAGAATTTTATGTCCTGATTTTTTCAACCATCTCAGGTTTTGTCGCTCATAATAAAGTTAGTTCCAACCTACAAATAAATACATCTACTTGGAAAAATGGTGTTTACATTGTTACTATAAAATCTGAGGGAGATATTATTTTACAAGACAAAATAATGTTGATGCATAAATAATCAATAAAACAAGGGACTTGGGAATATTGCTTTGATGTTATTAAGTCCCTTGTTAAACAACAATAATTATTATGAAATGGATTTTTATCGCTTTTTGTTTTTGTACTATAAATGGTTTTACTCAAAACACTTTCAGTAAAACGTACGATTTTGAAATATCACCTGAGAATTTGACTTGGTCTTGTGATGTAGATGTAGATAAAATTATTGTATTAAATCATCATACTTGTTATGCAGATGAAAATATTTGTACAAGTATTTCTCATCTGGATTTTAATGGGGAATTACAATATGTTAAGGTAAAACCAAATTTTCAAATGGCAACGAGTAATGCCTTACTGATAAATGAAGATAGCCTCATCATGGTAGGAGTTGAAGTAGAGCCTATTTTACCTGACAGATACATAGATATAATCAGATCAGATAAAAAACTAGAGGAGGAGACGATATTAACCATTGGAAACGAAGGAGAAAGTGCACTTAGTGTCGGTATTGAAAAAATTGATAGTTTTTACTACATATATGGAAACGTATATGAATTTGAAAATGAATCATCTAATGCTCAGGTGATTAAATTAGATACAAATCTTAATATTATTTGGGACAAACGTTATAGGTATGGGGGAACACTCAACTATGCAATTTTCCTACAGCCAACCAACGATGGAAATTTGGTTTTTATGAATGCAGTGAGTGTAAATGAAGGAACAAATTTTCACATTGTTAAAATAGATAAAGACGGGAATGAAATATCAAAATATAATTATATTGATCTCCCCATACACCTAGGCCCTGTACTGTTAGCTAGTCAAGAAGGTGATTATTACTTTCCCTCTAGGTTAGAACCTCAAATCGATTTTCCTTCTTCTCAGGGTCGGATCAATAAGCTGAACGCTGATATGGAAACGCTGGAATGGAGTTTTCTTCTTCCTGCTGATCCGTTTACTAACAATCGTACGCATACTACTAATCAAATCATTCAGGCGGATAATGGTGATATTATTGCTTGTGGTAGTGTTTGGGATGCTGTTCCTGATAATAGTCAAGACAGTAAGTGGAATGGTTTTGTCATTCGGTTATCACAAGAAGGAGAAATGTTAGATTATAATATTTATAAGCTCCCATCGGATATTAATCCAGAAGAACTCGGTCAATACAAGGATTCTTATTTATACGGTATACAACAAACTGAAACAGGTGGATTTGTTGCTCACGGAATTACTTCTTTCAAAGATATAGATGGTATTCATCAGCTAGATATGTGGATACTTTCTATAGATGAAAATGGCTGTTTAGACCAATATGGTTGTGATGAGACGACCATTCTGACTTCCGTAAATTCACCTAGTTTAGATGCAAGTTCTACAACTGTTTATCCCAATCCCACATCTGATTTTGTAAGTATCGACAACAAAAAATACACGGACTACCGAATATTTAATAATCAAGGACAATTAGTAGATAGAGGTGCAAAAAAAGAAAAAATTGACGTTCACCATCTACCCAAAGGAACATACTATTTACAATTGATGGATAATAAGTATATTTTTCAAACAGAAAAATTTATTAGACTATGAGAAAGCTACTGACTTACTTAGCCGTTGTATTGATAACATTTAATATTTCTGCGCAAGATTATAATTATTTTAATTGTACTTGGCATGAACTTGGAGAATCTATAGGCCCTGAATTTGCTAATTTAAGACTCAGAATATCACCCGAACCAACAATAATAAATGGAATGGATTACCATCGAGTGGAGGTATCTAATATGCCAGACGGTGATACTTTTTTTGATACTTCTGATTTAGTAAGATTTTCAGGAAATAAAATATATGAAATCAATGATTTTAGTACAGATGAATTTTTACTATATGATTTTGACGTCAATATAGGTGATGAAATTTCTACTAGAACTTGTCAGTTCAATGTAATAGACGTTGATTCAATACTACTTTTAGATGGAACTTATAGAAAGCGGCTGTATGTTAGTAATAACCAAGGGGATGTTCCATTTTCTTGGATAGAAGGAATTGGTGATTTAAAAGGATTTTTAAATCCTCGATATTGCTCAATGTCAGATAATATTGCTATTGTTTGTCATTATAATGAAGACACACAAATTTATCAAAACCCAAACTTTGATGATTGTTGGATATTAAGTTCTACAAAAGAGGTGGATACTGTAAGTTCACTTATGATCTATCCAAATCCAAGTACAGGAATGGTACGAGTTGAGTATCCATCTTCGCTCATTCGCACGGTTGAAGTATTCACAACTTTTGGTCAACAAATATATACTACGACTCTAAACACCTATCAAGCGGATGTAGATTTATCTATATACGATAGAGGAACTTATATCATACGTTTACAAACCAATGATAAAAATATACACTATCAAAAAGTAGTACTAATAAAATAATATCTGATTGCTCAAAAACAGGGTCAGTGTTTGCCGACGCCACATATCTGTTATTGCCTAAAAAAACGCAATAACTCCTTTGTTTTTCCCACCAAAAAACCTATCTTTGCACTCATTTTTAAATTTAATCACTCAATATTTTTCTTAATGAAACAATATGAAGTAACTTTCATCGTAGATCCAGTCCTGTCGGGCGATGAAATAAAAGCGACAGCAAATGCTTATGTGGACATGATAAAAGGTGGTGACGCCAACATCGTTCATGTAGATGAGATGGGATTGCGCCAGTTGGCATATCAAATTAACAAACGTTCTTCAGGGATTTACTACTGTATCGAATTCCAAATCGAGAAAGGTGGTTTAATCAATGAATACGAATTAGCCATGCGACGTGATGATCGTATTTTACGATTCTTGACCGTTCGATTAGAAAAATACGGTATCAAGTACAACGAAGATAAGCGTAATGGTCTAATTGGTAAGGCGAAAAAAATCGTTCGTAAAGAGGAAAAAGCGGATAACAAACGAGGTCGTAATGATCGAAACCGTAATAACTCACGTCCGAAAAAAGAAGCTCCAAAGGCGGATGCTCCTAAACCTGAAACAGCAGAAGCAACCGCTGAAGCCCCAAAGGCAGAAGAGTAGCATTAGTTTGAATCTCATTTTAAAAGAATTATCAAAAGAAAAAAATTATGGCATCTAGAGATGATATAAAATTTTTAAGTAATCCTAATATTGGTTCTCGTAAGAAAAAATATTGCCGTTTCCGTAAATTCGGTATCAAATATATTGATTACAAAGACAAAGACTTTTTAGGTCAGTTTGTAAACGAACAAGGTAAAGTATTACCTCGTCGTATTACAGGAAACTCTTTGAAGTATCAACGTAAAGTGGCTGTAGCAATTAAGCGTGCTCGTCATTTGGCATTCATGCCGTTCGTAACGGATTTATATAAATAATATAAGGTAGTCTTCGGATACCTTTAAAGATAAATTATTATGGAAATTATTTTATTACAAAATATAGATAAAGTCGGCGGTAAATATGAGTTAGTAACTGTTAAAGATGGTTATGCTCGTAACTGTTTGATCCCAAGAGGACAAGCACTCATCGCCAATAGTACCAACTTGCGTCGTTTGGAAGATTATGTACGTCGCCAAGAAGCAAAAGAAGCTAAAATGGTTGGTCAATATGAAGAAATTGCCGCAAGTTTGAAAACGAAAGTACTGAAAGTTGGAGCAAAAGCAGGTACTAGCGGAAAGATTTTCGGTAGTGTAACCAACATCCAATTAGCAAATGCGATTCAAGAACAATTTGGTATTGAAATCAGTCGCAAGAAGATTGTTCTACCAGAAGATGTGAAAGAATTGGGTACATACACCGCTACGATCAACTTACATAAAGACGTAGATACTTCTGTAGAATTTGAAGTAATAGCGGAGTAAACAATTATCTAATATTATATCAAGTACATTTTTTGTACTGCAATATATTTTAAAGTGCTTTAATGGTCAACATATTGACTGTTAAAGCATTTTTATTTATAATAATTTGCTTTACGAATTACTAACATTTGAAGAATTGAAATAGAATGTATATGAAAGAAGTAAATGCTTTAGGAAAGCCAAATAAATTTCTAGGGTTGGAACTGTCGAAAAAAGCAATTTCCAGAATTTTAACCGTCCGAAAGGGATGAACGAGTGTAAGCTCGTGAACCGCTTGCGGATGGGTGGCTTTTAGATTTTTGAAGGCGAAGCGGAAAAATATTAAAAATCTAGGTTAACAGTTCTGAGAAATATGCGATTCGACTAGATTTTTGGTTCTTTTCATCAATGGAAAAGAATAAAGTCATATAGGAAAAAATCAAAGCGATAATTTCTGACAAATTACTATTTTTACTAGAAAAATTGATCCATCTCAAACAGAAGATATGCCATTTGAATTAATCTCTCCATTTAAACCAACAGGTGACCAACCACAAGCCATTTCTCAATTGGTCAATGGTATCCATGCACAAGAAAAACATCAATGTTTGCTAGGAGTCACGGGGTCTGGTAAAACGTTTACGATGGCGAATGTCATCAAAGAACTGAACCGTCCGACATTGGTATTAACACATAATAAAACGTTGACAGCGCAGTTATACGGAGAATTACGAGAATTTTTCCCTAATAATGCTGTTGAATATTTTGTTTCTTATTATGATTACTATCAGCCCGAAGCTTATATTTCGGTGACGGATACTTTTATTGAAAAGGACTTACAAATTAATGAAGAAGTGGATAAATTAAGGTTACGAGCGACCTCTTCTTTGTTGTCTGGGCGTCGAGATGTGATTATTGTCGCATCAGTTTCCTGTATTTATGGTATGGGAAATCCCGAAGATTTTAAGCAAGGAATTATTCGGATTCAAAAGGGAATGGTGGTTTCTCGAAATACTTTTTTGTATGAGTTGGTACAAAGTTTATATGCCAGAACAGAGGTAGAATTTAAACGAGGAACATTTAGAGTTCGAGGTGACACGGTGGATATTAATCTACCCTATCTAGATTATGGCTATCGGATTACCTTTTTTGGTGATGAAATTGAAACGATTGAAAAGATAGAAACCATATCAGGAAAAAGGATTGCTGAAATTAACACGGCAGCGATTTTTCCTGCTAATTTATATGTCGCACCACGAGAACGCATCCATCAGATTATTCGTCAAATACAAGATGAACTCAATGCACAACAAAAATATTTTGAACAGGAACGCAAATTTCTAGAAGCAAAGCGTATTTATGAGCGCACCAATTTTGATATCGAAATGATGAAGGAATTGGGTTATTGTACAGGCGTGGAAAACTATTCTCGCTTCTTCGATGGGCGAAGACCTGGCACGCGTCCGTTCTGTTTATTGGATTATTTTCCAGATGACTATCTGATGATTATTGATGAAAGTCATGTGACCATTCCACAGGTTCGTGGTATGTGGGGTGGTGATCGTGCGAGAAAATTGAACCTCGTTAATTTTGGATTCCGTTTACCTTCGGCAATGGATAACCGACCTTTGAGTTTCTCTGAATTTGAAACCATGATTAATCAGGTGGTGTATGTTAGTGCGACCCCTGCTAACTACGAACTCGAACAAACGGCGGGTATGTTTGTCGAACAACTGATTCGTCCAACTGGACTGCTAGATCCGCCTATTGATGTGCGTCCAAGCATGAATCAAATTGATGATTTATTGGAAGAAATCAACCAACGAATCGAAAAGAATGAGCGGGTTTTGGTAACAACACTGACCAAACGAATGTCTGAAGAGTTGGCTAAATATTTAACGCGTTTAAATATCAAATGCCGCTATTTACATTCCGAAATTGATACGATGGAACGGGTTGAAATCTTACGGGATTTACGATTGGGAGAGTTTGATGTGTTAATAGGTGTCAACCTGTTAAGAGAAGGATTGGATCTGCCAGAGGTATCTTTAGTGGCGATTCTAGATGCAGATAAAGAAGGATTTTTGAGAAATCATCGTTCGCTCACGCAGACGGCTGGTCGTGCTGCACGGAATTCCAATGGTCGAGTTATTTTTTATGCTGACAAGTTAACAGACTCGATGAAGGAAACCATCGAAGAAACCAACCGACGTCGAGCGATTCAAATTGCCTACAACGAAGAACACGGCATCACCCCAACAACAATTACTAAAACACGTGAGGAAATCATTGGAGCGCAATCTATTTTAGATGTCCGAGGAAAAGATGCTTACATTGAACCAGAAGAAGTGAGCATCGCCGCTGATCCACTCATTGAATATATGAATCGAGAACAGCTCGAAAAAATGATCGCAGAATCAGAGCGTAAGATGAAAAAAGCAGCTAAAGAACTGGATTTTATTACAGCAGCACAGTTGAGAGATGAAGTTGTAGCACTTAAAAAGAAGGTGAAAGAGACGTATGCGTAAATGAATAAGGAAGAAGTTATCAAGCGAATTTGTGAAACGTATGCACCTCTGAGCAGAGCATGTCAGCAAGAGCTGCTTGATAATGGAATGATGCTATTTTTAGAAAAAAACCACATACTGGTTAGAGAAGGTCAGCATTCTGATAAAACATATTATATCATTAACGGATGTGCTAGGGCATATTATTTGAAAGATGGAAAAGATATTACAGATTGGCTAGCATTTGAAAACGAGTTTATTAGTTCGATCATTAGTTTTTTTACACATCAACCAAGCCCGCACTATATTGAACTACTCGAAGATTCTGTATTAGTAGAATTCTCAAAATCTAAAATTGATGAATTAGCCGATAAATATCATGACTTCGAACGACTAATCAGAATGGTTGTTACTAAAACGATGTTGAGTCAACAAGAGAAGATTGCATCCATGCAATTCTACAGTGCAAAAGAAAAATACGCAAATATTCTAGCCATTCGACCAGATATTACACAAAGAGTACCTTTGACCTTTATTGCTTCATATTTAGGTATTACCTTGGAAACGTTAAGTAGAATTAGAAATCCTAGAAATTAAATTTGACATGGATCAAATGAAATACAGTTGAGGTAGTCGATCTTTGTATAAAAAAGAAATGAAACGAATACATCATATTTCAGGAATCATCATCACTATTTTTATAGGTTTACATTTACTCAATCATTCTATAAGTGTATTATCAATAGCAGATCATATTCAGTTCATGGATAAATGTAGAGTCTTTTATAGAAATACTATGATTGAAACTATCTTATTAGGAGCAATTTTAGTACAGAT
Source organism: Saprospiraceae bacterium (assembly GCA_020628085.1). GTDB lineage: Bacteria > Bacteroidota > Bacteroidia > Chitinophagales > Saprospiraceae > JAHDES01. The sequence goes on along the minus strand of JAHDFQ010000005.1, from coordinate 10,538 downwards.
TGTATCAGGTATACAATTGTTTTTTTCTAAAAAGAGTACCGTTATTGGATCGTTTGAAAAATTACAAATTTGGACAGGTTTGTACTTAGTGTTTTTCTTTGTGATTCATGTTGGAGCGATACTAATGGGCAGATATATATTGGAACTTGATACTAATATATATTTTGGAATAGCAGGCTTAAATACGTTTCCGTTTAATATATTTTTTATACCATATTATGCACTTGCTATATTATCTTTCTTTGGACATATTGCATCTATTCATTTTCAGAAAATGAACAATAATGTCTTTGGATTGACTGTTGAACAGCAGTCCAAACTAATTGTATGTAAAGGAATTGTCCTTGCATGTATTATTCTATATGGATTAACAAATGGATTTCAAGGAGTAGAAATACCCGTGGAATATCATGTGTTGATAGGAAAATAAATTATTTACCGACATCTTTATCTGTTATAGCTATATTCGGCGGATTGGGTTTGAAAGGAGAATTATTTCGGTGACGTTTGATTAGAATCCAACCCCAATATCCTCCAAAAACGAGGGTCAGCGTAGCAAAAGACATCATCCATTCAAAGGCATTTTGAAGAATAAAAAAATCATAAATAGCATGAAGTAAGATGGGCCAGAAAAGTCCTAGAAAAAGGTAGCGATATTTTTTGTGTGGATTGAATTTGGCCAAACCAACATAGTAACCACTAATGACTGCAAAAACACCATGTGCTGGTACGGCTGTAAATGCTCGAATAACAATCGTATCCATGCCATACCGATCAGCATATAGCAGGTTTTCAAGCGTGGCAAAGCCCATTCCGATCATAACTGCATATACGATTCCATCCATCGGTTCATTAAAAAAGGGACGCTGATATGGATAAAGAACTAAACCGAGATATTTGGTGATTTCTTCACTAAAACCTACGACAATCACGGAGAAAAGAAACAACAATCCCAGGTGACCCGATTCTTCCCAACCTAATGTTGCACCCCAACTTTCCAAGTACATAGATGGAATAGTAATCAGCATTCCAAGAGCAAAACAAAGTACTAAATGTCGTAAAGCTTCTGGTTCGTATTTATCTGTTCGATAAATCAGATAAGCGATTATCAAACCAGGCAAAATAGCAATAAGACTTAAAAGTGGATTCATCTGGAAAACTACATCATCAACAAAATCAATCAGTTACCAAAGTACACTTAAATCCTGAAAGGAACAAACGCATTTTATACATCTTTTGCTTTTCCCATTCTAAAAACAAAACTTCTTTATGTATATTAGTGTTGATTTTATACTCATCCTTCGTCCTCTTTCAAAACACTAAAAATATTAAATAAGATGAACGATCAATCCTTATGGTATCTTGAAAATATTGATGTAACAGGTATCTTTTGTCCAAATAAAGTGGGGGAGATGAATGAAAATCACGCTCAAAAAGTTGTTAAAAAAGGAGAGTATGTATATTTACTCGAAGACCAATCTGACAAAATTTATTTTCTGACAGAAGGGCGTGTTAAAATAGGAACATACAATAGTTCGGGTAAGGAAATTACTAAAGCTATTTTAGAAAAAGGGGAAGTATTTGGTGAACTATCTTTGACGGGTGAAGGTCAACGGAGAGACTTTGCTTACGTTATGGAGAAGGCCAAAATTTGTGTTGTTTCTGCAAAAGAAATGAATAATTTGTTGGTAGATCATAGTGCTTTAAGTCTTTTTTTTATGAAAATAATGGGAAGTCGAGTACTAGACATGGAAAAACGTTTGGAGTCTCTAGTATTTAAAGATTCTCGAACACGGATTGTAGAATTTTTGTTGGATTTGGTAGATGCGAAAGGACAACGTGTTGGATATGAAATGGTTGTTCGTAAGTTTATCACACATCAAGAAATTGCTAATTTAACAGCCACCTCTCGTCAAACAGTAACGACTACACTCAATGATTTGAGAAGCAAGAATATTTTGACTTTTGATCGAAAACGATTATTAGTTCGGGATATGGATAGGCTGAAATCAGAGCGGTTAGTTACGACTTAGAATAATGTTCAGAGTTGAATTGAAATGCAAATCAAAAAACTAAAAATATATAGTTCTCAAATCAATACACAAATTGATTTTTATGGGAATGTTCTAGGTCTGGAGGTGCTTTCTTTTGATAAAAATCAAGCTTTGTTTGCCATTGGAACATCTATTTTACAAGTAGAATATGCTGAAATGGTAACACCTTATCATTATGCGATAAATATTCCAGCCAATAAAAGTACAGAAGCGTTGGAGTGGCTTAGATCAAAAACAGAAATATTGAAAGATGGAGCTAGTGAAATACAGGATTTTAATTTTTGGAATGCCGAGGCCATTTATTTTTACGATAAGGATCAAAATATAGTGGAATTCATTGCTAGAAGAAATTTGAAAAATTTTTCTGATAAAGAATTTAGTGTGCATCAATTAATAGAAATATCAGAGATAGGAGTGCCCTCAACGGATATAGAACGACAATTCTATCAACTTCAAAATATGACCAACATTGAGATATACGACGGTGGATTTGAACGGTTCTGTGCAATAGGTGATGAGCGAGGACTTTTCATTTGTATTAATAAAAACATAAAAAACTGGTTTCCTACAAACGACAAAGCATTTTCATCTCCTTTTGAAATCGAATTTATAGAACAAGGTGTTACACATCGGATTGTTTATGAAAATGAGTCTTTTAAAAGACGAGAATTGGACTAAATTTAGTTTTATGTAGTTGTAAAATCTTCTTGTTTGGGTGTCTTTCGACTCAGTAAACCCCTTAACGTTCCTATTCCATAACTAACATGAACAACGGTAAAAGCAATTAAAAGAAAGGGAAGATATTCTAGCTTGTCTCTTTCAATTGAAATAGATAAACTAGCTCTGGCAATTAGTAGAAAATAGAGAATAGTAGGGAAAAACACAAAAATAGAAAGGGGCGTAAATGGAATGAATAAACTAATCACTATAGCTATAATCGTATACAGCACTACAAATAGTGGAATGTAATGTCTCTTTTCATTCAACGAGCGATCGTTTGTAATGCGAGCTGCTAAAATGCGCCATTTTCCGTTACCATAATTATCTTTCCAAAGATCAATATACGAATGACGAGTATAGTAAATGGAATGTACATTTGGAACAAGTAAAATGCGACCATTGGCATCACTAATACGTTTATTGAGTTCTGTATTTTGATGTCGAGCCAGACGTTCGTCATACCAACCATATTTATCAAAAGTGGATTTATAAAAACATCCGTATGGAATAGTATCTACTTCTTCTTCATATTCAAATAATCCGTTTCGATAAGCAGCAAAATCCATACTAAATGGATGTCCGAGCATACTTGCAATAGCTTTTCCTATAATTTGATCCTTTCGAGATTGAATATACCAACTACCACCTACATTATCGGCATTTGTTTTTTTTAACCAAAATAAAAGTTTAGAAATATAAAAAGGAGGATAGCTAGAATGTGCATCCATCCGAATAATAATATCGCCCGAAGAGGATCGAATACCATGATTGAGTGCATGGCTGACATAACGTCCAGGATTCTTTAAAAGTCTAATTTGACGATGTTTTTGTTGATATTTTTGTATGATAGATATTGTTTTATCCGTACTACCACCATCAATACAGATAATTTCCAGTTGGTGAAGCGGATAGGTTTGCTTCAAAATATCATTTATTACTTGCTCTATAAACGATTGCTCATTTAAACAAGGAATAATAATACTAACAGGATACGTTTTTTTGGCCATCCTAGAGGTACAAGCAGTAAAAAATAAAGCGTTTGGATATACATCCAAACGCTTTATTTTGGAGTATAACGGTACAAATAAATGGTGTCATTTGTGTTCGTTATACGTCGATGATGGTATAAGGATACATCCTAATTAGTACTCATCCTCATTGAAAAGAAAATCATCTTTCCTAGGATAGTCAGGCCAAATGTCTTCCATGTTGTCATAGGCTTCACCTTCATCTTCCATACCTTGCAAGTTTTCAATAACTTCTAAAGGTGCGCCAGAACGAATAGCATAATCAATTAATTCGTCCAGTGTTGCTGGCCAAGGAGCATCCTCTAAGTGATGCGCCAATTCTAAAGTCCAATACATATATTATACTGATTTGGGTTTGATTTTAATAAATGCAGTTGTCATACAACTAAATATAAATAAAGTGAACCATCTTTTGTTCAATTCTTTTTCACTTGATAAGTTATTTTTTATACAAAGTCAAGTTTTATTAACAAAAAATATCTTTATCTAAATTTTGCGCAAATGTACTAAAGTATTAGGAATCTCCAAAACAGAAATTTGAAAAAGCAATTACTTTTCAAAATAGCTATTTAAAGCTCAAAAAATTAAGGTACAATTACAAAACAACGTTCCAACAACTATACCATTTTGGAAGGCAAAAAGTTTAACTATCTCTGTAAAAAATAGGCAAATAATAAAAAAAAAGCGTGCCAAAACTAATCGACACGCTCTTTGATATTTTATGATTTAACTTGTTTTACTTTTTACGAATGTCTTATGATCCGTATATTTTCTTTCCATTGGATAATTTGTCAGCGATTTTACTTCTGCTACTGATATAAGTATATTGACTATTGTGAATTCCATCTGGACGTTCTCCAATAATGTAGTATTTCACATCTAAATCTGGTGCGTTTAAGACTAATCTATCCGATACACGCATTTTTTGTTTACCAATATCTTTACCTGTTTCTTCCAAAGAAGAAATCACGTATAAACGGTTTTTAGTAGCATATACTTCGTCTATTTCTAAGGTGTGCGACTTGTCAGTTACTTCTGCTTCTACCAACAAAGTACGCTCTTCTTTCTCACCACTATTTGGCATGTCTACATCAACATAAGGCACTTCAATTTCTTCTTCTTCCATCACGACAACCAATTTTGGTATTTCTACCATTTTAGTTTTTGTACCTACGTTTACATCCGCCCAATCTACATCGAATGCTGGCATTTGACCTGCTTTTGTATCGACATCAACGTCTACTTGTGGCATTTTTGCTTCTTTAGTTTGATCTACATCACAAGCAGTGAACAGTAAACCAATGATTGCGAATAATAATATCTGATTTTTCATAAATATAATTTTCAGTTGTTTTAGTTAATAAATTAATAGAATCTGTATTTTCAACAGATTGATTTAACCTAAAACGGGCGAGGATAGTACATGTTCAATGCTGAAAAGATAGGATGTTGGGTTATAAAGTGTTTTTTAGCAATCTAGCTATGATGTTATACTTGACAATGTAAAAATCGAAAAATGAGCGTATTTATTCTTTTCGATCGTAAATATACTCTTTTCCGGTATCATTATTTTTGATGTAAATGATGCCTTCCGCTTGGGTGTATTTTACATCTAGCTTTGGAATTGTAAAGATATTATTAGGTGTCAAAACATCATAGAATCAATAACCGATCAAACCATATAAACACAAAATAACTAGAGTGATAATGATCGCTGAATATAGCCACTGCTCCCACAATTTTAAATTGTATTTTGGTATGAAAAAGGCTAAAAATAATACAATTAGCGATAAAGAAATTCCCCATTTTTGTGCATTTCTTCGATCTATGTTGGCTTTTCTTAGGTGCGTGTATACGTTATCTTGGTGTTTTAAATGAAAAATTCGCTTTTCTTTAATGCCTACTTCTACTATATCACCACTCTTTATTCGGCTAGTGATGGCTTTTTTTTGACAGTTATAGAGATCATATTTTCTAATGAAAAGGTCTCCAATTTCTTCTATATTTAACTTAATAGATTGTGCTGTCCGTGTAGTTTTTCTATTCTGAGTGTAAGAAAAACGTGCGTCTTCTTTAACTATAGCGTTCTCAATAATTTCTAACTCACTTAATGCTGGACATGGAAAGTAAAAAATATAGATAAAAAGAATGCCAGCGCTTATAAATTTTATAATGTATATGATTGCCTCATTCTCTTTGGATGACATAGTTTATATTTTTTTAAATTTTCAGGAAATTAACTACGCTTTAAGATCGCCTTATTGATATTCTTTACCAAATTTGGTCCTTCATAAATCAAACCAGAATATATTTGAATCAGACAAGCACCTGCATCTAGTTTTTCGAGTGCATCTGCTGCACTTCCGATGCCACCTACACCAATAATTTTGAGTTGTCGATTTGATTTTTCATATAAATATCGGATCACTTCAGTAGCACGATCTTTTAAAGGTTGACCACTCAATCCACCATTTCCAATTTCGGCGATTCGGTCTTTAGATGCTTTGAGTCCTTCTCTAGAGATGGTCGTATTAGTGGCAATGATTCCATCAATTTTGGTGGTTTCCACGATTTCCAAAATATCATCCAATTGACTGTCTGTTAGATCAGGTGCAATTTTCAAGAGGATTGGTTTTGGAGCAGTTTTGGCGTGATTGAGTTTTTGTAAAAGATTCAGTAACTTGGTCAAGGGTTCTTTATCCTGTAAGGCACGTAAATTAGGTGTGTTAGGCGAGCTTACATTCACTACAAAATAATCAACATACTGAAATAACGCCTCAAAGCATTTTTGGTAATCGCTAGCGGCTTGCTCGTTTGGTGTGATTTTATTTTTACCAATATTTCCACCTACGACGATGTTTTGTAAACGTCCTTTCTTAAATCGTTCTACCAAAGCATCCATGCCGTCATTATTAAACCCCATTCGATTAATCACACCTTCATCATCAGGTAAACGAAACAACCGAGGTTGCGGATTTCCGTCTTGTGGCAAAGGTGTTACTGTTCCGACTTCTACGAAACCAAAACCCAGTGCTGCCATCGTTTTGTAATGTTTACCATCCTTATCAAAACCTGCTGCCAAGCCTACGGGGTTAGGAAATGTCAAACCAAATAAGCGACGTTCTAGACGCTTGTCTTTTACTTGGAAATTAGATCTTACCAATTGACTCACAATCGGAATGGACAAAATAATATTGAATAAGGTTAGTGTTAAATGATGTGCTTTTTCTGGCGAAAGCAAAAACATAAATGGTTTTACAAAAATTTTGTACACAGTAGATCAATTGATTCGTGAAGGAATCAACAAATATAGAATATTTATAAAAAAAGCACCCGAATCATCAAGGCAATTCCAAAAAGAACCAATGCACCACCTGAAATGTAGCGAAGTAACTGAAGGTGTTTGGTTTGAAGTTTTTTACGGATTTCTTTAGATAAGTACAATTTTAAAAAATCCGTGAGCATGACTGTTCCCATAATTCCCATAAAAAAAAGCGTTGTTCCACTTGGTGAGCTGTTTTCTTTAATTAATATTTTACTGGTAATTCCAATCCAAAAAAGAAACGTAAACGGGTTGACCGTATTAATAAGAAAACCTTTTGTCCAAAGCGACAACCAAGAAGAATGTCGTTTGGCTTCGTTGACTTCAAAAACGACTTTTGGAGGTTTGCTCAATATATTTCCTAGTCCAAAAAGAATCAAAATAATTCCACCAATTATTCCAATTACTATAGTATTGCCGCTTCCGCTACCTATGAAATCAAGAGCATATTGTAACCCATAATTGACACCCAAAATAAATATCAAATCGCTAAGCCAAATTCCCAAACCCAGCACAATACCTGCACGCAAACCTTCCTCTACACCTACCTGAATGAGTGCAAATAGAATCGGTCCCGTCATAATTGAAAGGATCAAACCAAATTGAATTCCTTCCCAAAGGAATGCCATGTTGCCTATTATTGATTCTTTCCCAAATCCCATGTTCAAGTCAGCTTAAATTTAAAATTTATCGTTTATTTTCAAACACGTTTAATTTTAAATTGACCATGGTCTTGTTCCAAGAATATTGATTATTTTATTGATAAATGGTCGCTACTAACTTACGACTACCACCATGATTTCTAAATTCACAGAGGTAAATACCCTGCCAAGTTCCCAAATTTAATCGCCCATTGGTAATGGGAATCGTCACCGAAGAACCGATCATCGCTGCTTTTATATGAGCAGGCATATCGTCTGACCCTTCCATTGTGTGCGTTAGATAAGGCTCGTTTTCGGGCATGATTTTATTGAAAATATTTTCAAAATCCACTCGAACCGACGGATCCGCATTTTCATTAATTGTCAATGCTGCCGAGGTATGTTTAATAAACAAATGAAAAAGTCCCGTATCTGGTAATTTTCCAATACCTTGTAAAATCACGTCTGTGATGATATGATAACCTCTTGGATAGGCACGAAGTTGCAATTCTTTTTGAATAATCATAAAGATGAACTATTTTGAGTTTTTGTAAAAATAAGAAATATAATTTATGAAGTTTCCACAAGCTATTCCGATCAAAGAAATTGCTGAAAGTATTGGTGCAGAGGTCATCGGGGATGCAACATTTATGGCAACGGGCATCAACGAAATCCATAAAGTGGAGACAGGTGATATTATGTTTGTAGATGTGGAAAAATATTTCAACAAAGCCTTGTCCTCCGCTGCGAGTATTATCATTTTAAATAAACGAATGGAGTGTCCTGAAGGAAAAGTTTTACTATTGCACGAAAACCCATTTGAGGCTTACGATTCCATTATCCGAAAACACCGTCCTTTTCAACCTATTACTCGATTGTTTCCTGATAATACGAGTATTGATAATAGCAGCATTATTGAACCCAATGTGAATATTGCACAACAGGTGACCATCGGAAAAAACTGTTATATTCAATCGAATGTTACCATCCATGAACATACCATTATTGGCGATAATGTCGTCATTCAATCGGGAACGGTGATTGGATCGGATGCTTTTTATTTTAAGAAAACAGGAAGCGAATATAAACAATGGCGATCAGGAGGTCGAGTGGTCATCGAAGATGATGTATTGATTGGAGCGGGGTGTACGATTGCCAAGGGCGTTTCAGGGGATACGGTCATTGGTCAAGGTAGTAAATTGGATTGTCAAATTCATATTGGACACGGTGCAGTCATTGGTAAAAATTGTCTGTTGGCAGCACAGGTCGGCATTGGTGGTAAAACGATCATTGGCGATGAAGTTGTGTTATATGGACAAGTAGGTATTGCACAGAGTTTGCAAATTGGTGATAAAGCCGTTATTTTAGCCAAATCGGGCGTTTCTAAAAACCTAGAAGGAGGTAAAGTTTATTTCGGTTATCCAGCGACAGAAGCCCGTGAAAAATATAAGGAATTAGCAACGTTGAGGCGATTGGTAAAGTAAGGTAGAGTGAAGAGGTGACTTCAGATAGAGTGAAGAGATGACTCCAGTCATCTCTTCACTAAAATTAGAATATAAGTATAAAAAAATGAAAATAGGACTCTTTTTCGGTTCGTTCAACCCCATTCATGTAGGACATTTAATCATTGCCAATTACATGGCAACGCAAACGGATTTGGATAAAATCTGGATCGTGGTATCGCCACAAAATCCACTTAAACCCAAAAATAGCTTAGCGAGAGATTATGATCGCTTGCATTTAGTCAAACTAGCCATTGAAGGCAACCCCAATCTCGAAGCATCCAATATTGAGTTTGATTTACCCAAGCCATCCTACACGATTGATACATTGGCCTATCTGAAAGAAAAGCACCCCAAACACGAGTTTGTCCTCATTATGGGAGGTGATAATATTGGTACTTTACACAAGTGGAAAAACTATGAGTTGATTCTTCGAGATCATCAGATTTATGTGTACCAACGTCCATCTTATGATTTAGGAGAATTAGCAACACATCCGAGCGTACAGCTTTTTGATGCGCCGCTAATGCAAATATCGGCAAGTTACATCCGTAAATCCATCAAAGCAGGCGATTCGATTCAGTATTTGGTGACGGATCCCGTTTATCAGGAGTTGATAAGTAGTGGGATGTATCGGTGATGTGAGCTTAGTTGATTTTAATGGCTTATTTTGGTATCTTTGAAAGGTATCGTTATCACTTTTAAAAAATTTCATGAAAGAAATAACATTAAAAATACCAGAAACTAAGTTCCAATTTTTCTTGGAATTATTTGGTCAGTTGGGATTAGAGGTAGTTGATGTGGAGGATATTCCACAATGGCAAAAAGACGAAGTTTTGAAACGTATGCAACGTTCAAAGGATAATCCTGAGCGTTTATTAGAATGGGATATTGTCAAGAATCAATTGAAATTTACTTGTATTTAGTCAATGTTTTATAACATAGATACCAAGTTAAAATAAATGTAAAGAATTGAATTATTAAAACGATCCATTGACTATCTGTTTCAGAATACATTATTCCGAAACTAATAAAGCTCACAGGGAATGTGAATAAGAATCCAAATATACAACACTTTCCATGAAATATGCTATCAGGATACATTCCTAATAAACATATCGTTCCAAATCCAACATAGATAAAACTTATTAGAAATGATATTAGTAAGATTTTGTTATCCATAATCCTACTCCGCATTCTCCGCCAACGGCACAGGCTTCACTTTTGCATATTTCCGAATATAATCATAAATTTTCTGGCGATCAGCCTTT
>JAHDFQ010000143.1 GCA_020628085.1 Saprospiraceae bacterium | reverse complement strand
TGGTTATTGGTTATTGGTTATTTGAAAATAGGGCGTTTACTGCATAACGACAAGTCAACTAATAACCATTTCACTAATCACTATTTCACTCCAGCCTCACACGTGGATCAAGTAACACATAAACCAAGTCCACCAATACATTAATCACTACAAAAACACAGGCGGTAAACAGTACAGCACCAAGTACTACAGGAATATCAAAATTGAGTAAAGCAGTAACGGTTACATCGCCTAAACCTTTGAAGCTAAAGACATTTTCTACAAAAAATGCGCCCGCTAACAATGCCGCAAACCAACCTGAAATGGCGGTGACAACGGGGTTGAGTGCGTTGCGAAAAGCATGGCGAATAATAACTTTTGTTGGACTTAAACCTTTAGCTTTGGCTGTACGCACATAATCCTGCGCTAGTACATCCAACATTGCAGAACGGGTCAATTGTGTAATTATCGCAATCGGACGAATACCCAAGGCAATAGTCGGTAAAATCAGGTTTTTCCAAACATATTGTTCGTCTCCAAAATCATCCAATTCAATAATGCTCCCTTTAATTTGCAAGCCTGTGTAATCCGCTAATAAATAACCAAAAACGAGTGCCAGAACAATAGCCGTTACATAACTCGGTAGGGAATATCCCAAAACTGATCCCACCACCGCACTATTATCCAACCAAGAATTTTGTTTTACAGCAGCGATAACTCCTAAAAAAATTCCAATAATAGTCGCTAGAAGAATCGCACAAAACGCTAAAATAATTGTTTTTGGAATGGCTTCAGCTAAGATAGATGTTACCAATCGACCTGTTTGATAGGATTCTCGTAAATAAGGCTTTTTTAAAACTAAGGCTTTGTTACCTAATGGAAGCAGTTTGATATAACTATATTTGGCTTGCGCTTTTTTAGTATTGGCATGAATAGACAACGGCATGACATCGGCAATATACAAACCCAGTTGCACGTACAAAGGCTGATCTAAACCTAATTCCTCTCTTTTTTGGTCAATGGTTTCAGCATCTGCCCGTTGCCCAAAAGTTAACTGTGTAGGATCAACAGGTGCAAGGTAAATGATAGACGTGATAATGAGAATGACGGCGAACAAAACGGCGAAACCCGATAAAATGCGTTGAAGGAGATATTTGATGAGTTGCACAGGTTGGTTTATGCTGTTCGATTAATGATTTTTTCAATACTAGTTGTTTGACCATCGATAATTTCAATAGATTCATCCCAGTTAGATGTCTCCCATTTTTTTCCCTTTTCGGCAATCATTACTTTTTTAGTTTCAGTAAAAATCCAGACTACTTTTGGAACACCAAATTGAAGTAAATCTTCTGTTTTTTCGTGGTAATAATTTAAAGGATTTTTAATATCTTTTAAAGATGCTTTTGTATCAATCTCAATGATTAAATCTGGTGGAAAATTTAGATATTTATTAGGATCAGTAACTGATTGGATTTTCTCTGAACGTACAACAGCTATATCTGCCGCTCGCCAGTTTTTTTTCTCAAATTGAATACCCAATTCATTTGTTAAAACATCATATTCAAACCCTAAATACGATTGTAACCAAAACACCAATCTCGAAATGACCAAAGATTGTAAAACACTACTTCCCATGATCTCTTCTATTTTTTTAGTTTTTGATAGATATGCAAGATAATCATTGTAGTAGATGGGCTGATTATCAACCATTTCATAAATCAAAATATCAGGAATCGTTTGAATTGCTGTTTTCATAAGAAACTCATTAAGTAAAGTAACAATTAAAGATACAATTTTATATAGTTCAATGCTACTCTACTGCTATTCTTCTCGTTCCCAATCCATCGTTCGTTTCACAGCTTTTTGCCAGCCTGCATATTTTTTAGTACGCTGTTGTTCTTCCATTTCGTCTTTAAAAGTAATATCCAATTGCCAATTTTTACGAATTTCATTTTCTTTCCAATAACCGACTGCCAAACCAGCCAAATATGCTGCACCGAGTGCCGTCGTTTCGATAATCTTAGGACGATCAACGGGCGTTCCTAGAATGTCAGCTTGAAATTGCATCAATAAATTGTTGGCACTTGCCCCACCATCTACTCGAAGACTCTTCAAGGCAACACCCGAGTCCTTTTCCATCGCCATTAATACATCTTTGGTTTGATAGGCCAATGACTCTAAAGTTGCACGAATCAAATGCGTTTTATCTGTTCCACGGGTTAAACCAAAAATTGCTCCACGCGCATACATATCCCAATACGGCGCACCCAATCCTGCGAATGCTGGAACAACATAAACGCCATCCGTCGTGGGTACTTTCATAGCATAATATTCCGAATCTGGCGACTCGTCTATGACTTTCAAACCATCTCGCAACCATTGAATGGCTGCACCTGCGATAAATACACTTCCTTCAAGCGCATAGGTCACTTTTCCGTTGATACCCCAAGCAATAGTCGTCAATAAACCTGCTTTAGAGGCGACCATTTTATTGCCTGTGTTCATCAACATAAAACAACCTGTTCCATAGGTATTTTTTGCCATTCCAACATCATAACAGGCTTGACCAAATAAGGCAGCTTGTTGATCGCCAGCAATACCAGCAATTGGAATAGACGCTCCGAAAAGTGCTTTATCGGTTTCACCATATTTTTCACTCGATTGTTTGACTTCGGGCAACATAGAAGCAGGAATATCCATCCGCTTCAACATTTTTTTATCCCATTTCAGCTTTCTGATATTATAAATCATCGTTCTCGATGCGTTGGTATAGTCTGTAATGTGGACCTTACCACCAGTCAATTTCCAAACCAACCATGAATCCATTGTTCCAAATAACAAGTCTCCTTTTTCAGCACGCTCCCTTGCTCCTTCTACATTGTTCAACAACCAATTTATTTTTGTTCCTGAAAAATAGGCATCAATCACCAATCCCGTATTTTTACGAACATAAGAGGTCAATCCATCTTTCTTCAATTCATCACAAAAAGCGGCAGTACGTCGATCTTGCCAAACAATAGCATTGTATATGGGTTCACCCGTATTTTTATCCCAAACCATCGTTGTTTCACGTTGATTCGTGATGCCTATTGCAGCAATGTCAGTTGCTTTGATTTTACATTTTTTCAATACCGCTTTTACCACAGACAACTGTGTTTTCCAAATTTCCATTGGATCATGCTCTACCCAAGCTGTTTCTGGATAAAACTGGGTAAACTCCTTTTGAGAAGTCCCGATAATATTCGCTTTTTTATCAAAAATAATGGCACGACAACTTGTTGTTCCTTGATCTAATGAAAGTATATATTTGGACATGTTTGGCTTATTTTATTTCAAACAAATGTAATCAAAATCGAATGGGAATTAAAATGTAAATTAAAGAAATGTTAAGCTGTTCTTTCAAATCGTAACTACGGTATTCATTTTGTATTATTGAATGTATTAATTAAAATCAAAAAATAATGATGAAATATTTACCAATCCTGATGATAGGTTTATGCAGTTTTATGACTGTAATGGCGCAAAAGAAAACACCAGATGCGAGAGGTTATATAGTGGAAGTCGGCGACCTAGCTCCTGATTTTGAAATGGAACTCATTGATGGTACAACGCAAAAGCTATCTGATTTGAAAGGCAAAGTGGTTGTATTGCAATTCACGGCAAGTTGGTGTAGTGTTTGTCGGAAAGAGGCTCCACATTTAGAAAATGAAGTTTGGTTACCGAATAAGGATAAGGATTTTGTATTGATCGGAATTGACCGTGATGAGCCTTTGGAAAAAGTACAGGCTTTTATAGAAAAGCTCGGAACAACTTACCCTGTTTCGCTTGATCCAAATGCAGATATTTTTGGTCTATTTGCATCTAAGAAAAGTGGTGTAACCCGAAATGTAGTTATTGATAAAAATGGAAAAATAGTGTATTTGACACGTTTATTTAAACAAGATGAGTTTGATGGTATGAAGGCTAAAATTGATGAGTTATTAGCTACAAAATAGAAAATACTTCATTGTTGAAAATAAAAAGAGCGAAGTGTTTTTGCACTTCGCTCTTTGGGGTTTTATAGAAACTTAGAGAAATTTGCTTTTTACGAAAAGCAATAAAAAATACCATTTATTTTAAACCATTTTAACCTATAAAACTGAAATCACTGGATACCAAACCAATGAAACATGAAAAATCTAGTAGTCTATTTTAACCCTTGCATACAAGTTAGTGCATTTTTCACAATAAGCCAAATATTGTATCGAAAAAAGTGAATAAAAACGTATTTTTTCTTTACAATGACTTCTTTTCGAGTATATAATAAGATAAAAACCAAAAGATAATAATATAAACGAAAGTGGTCAACATGGCTTCATTCGGCGTTAATAGAATATCAAAATCAACACCTTTTACAACATCACTGGTGGTGGTCAATAATGGAAATGGCGTCAAATCTTCTACTGCATTCATCGGATAAAAATGCATACTTTTATTTGAAACAATGTTTTTATGAATCGCCCACCTGATGATTAATTCAATAAACATGACATAAGATAAATACAGAAAAAGCGCAATTCCAGTCCGTTTTACCAATAAACTAATCAGCAAACCAAGACTGGTATATCCTAGACACATTAAAAAATAGCGTGGAATCATATCCCATTCTTGCCAAACTTTCACCATGTAAATGGTTTCTGTATTAAAAACCCCAATTAGCATCGCTACTAAAACGTAATATAAAGTTGCAGCCAAACTTAGAGCAACTATATAGCTGACTTTCGCTTGAAACACTTCTGCTCGGCTCAGTCCTGTAATAATATTTTGACGTAGCGTTTTGTTGTTGATCTCGGTACTTATAGATAATACAGCAAGAAAACCAAGAAAGAAAAACACTAACCAATTTCCAGCATACCCTAGATAATTCCAAACCGTTGGAAACATAAAAAAGACATCTTTTGAACCAAATTCCGACGGAACATCAGGTAATCTTTTAATGACCAATAACATACTTGGAAGCAAAATAGCATACAGTAAAAAAAGTACTCTAAATGTAGTATACCCTTTTACTTTTTTCCATTCTAATTGTAATAAATTGAACATAATGAAGGTTTTTAAGAATAGAAAATTACTGCTTTGTGATTTCTAAAAACTCCGTTTCCAGACTTTTAGACCGAGCAACTAAATGTGTCAATATCAAACCTTTTTGAAAAGCTAACTGATTGAGTTCAGCAGCCGAAAAAGAAGGATCGACACTTAAAATCAGTTTATTGGACTGCTGTTCTACTTGGCTAATCGCAGGAATATCACTTAAAAAGTTTTTCAAACTAAATAAATCCTCAGATGCAATCTCAATCGTAATATCATCATTGATGATAGAACCGACATTGCCTTGTGCGAGCATAACGCCGTTTTTAATGATGGCAACGTGACTACATACCTTTTCTACTTCATCCAAAATATGGCTTGCCATGATGATTGTTTTTCCTTGATCGGCGATGTTTTTTATTATTGTACGAATATCTGCAATTCCCTGAGGATCAAGTCCATTGGTAGGTTCATCAAAAATTAGTACTTCAGGATCACCGACCATCGCTGCTGCAATAGCTAGACGTTGTTTCATTCCCAATGAATAAGTACTAAAATTTGATTTTCGTCGATGTTGGAGGCTTACCAAATCCAAAATTTGATCGTGATTAGGATCGGAAACGCCTTTGATATGAGCGATGATGTCTAAATTATCATCAGCATTAAGGTAAGGATAGAAGTTCGGTGTTTCGAGCAATGCGCCAGTTCGCAATCTAGCTTTATCGCCATATTTTCCTTCAAACCATTCAAAACTCCCACTATTTTGCTTTAGAATACCTAAAACTATGGCTAAAGTTGTGGTTTTTCCACTTCCATTTGGCCCTAAAAGACCAAAAATATTACCCTTTTCGACAGATAGACTAAGTCGGTCAAGGGCTTTTATGGTACCGTATCGTTTTGAAAGTTGGTTAATTTGAAGAATCTTCATCGTCTTATTTTTTATTGTCTACAAATTACACTTAAATTTATAAACAACAGTACATCTTAGAGACGAAGTAAAGTTATTCTCAGATAAAAAGACTAATTCCAATTGACAGCATCAGGTATTTGAGCGATCACAGAAAAAGCATCTCCTTTATTTTCCATGACTTGATTCCAGAGTTGGTCGATATCTGTTTTAAAAATATAATTGGCGTGTACATCTGCCTTTACCCAAGAACCATGCTCTAATTCTTCTTCTAGTTGATGTTCAGACCAACCCGAATATCCTACAAAAAATCGAATGTTTTCGGGTAAAATAATTTTAGATTGGATTAAGAATTTGAGTTTTTCATAATCTCCTCCCCAATAAATACCATCTGCTACTTTTTGGCTATTATCTAACACATCACCTACATTGTGAATATAATGAATCGTATCCGTTTTGACGGGGCCGCCATAATACACATTCGATTCAAATGCTGGAAAATCAGCCAACAGATCATTAATATTCATATTGACTGTTTTATTCAATATAAATCCAATGCTTCCTTCATTGTGGTGTTCACACAATAAAATCACAGAACGCTTAAAATTAGGATCAACCATGAATGGCTCTGCCGCTAAAATACTTCCACTAACAATCTCTTCTTTTGCCATATATTTAATTAAAAATGATGTCTCTCATGTTATACAATAAGTATAAACGTAATTTAATGCCAAATTGTCAAAAGTTCAAGTAATTTAACTTTGAATACAAAAAACTATAATGCTGATGTCGGAAAGCGTCGGTCTACTTTCTTCACAAAACCTTGAATCACTTTTCCCGTCCCTCCTACTTCAATAAATTCGCTCACACCACCGTCGATCATGTTTTGCATGGTTTGCGTCCAACGAACAGGTGACGTTAACTGCTGAATTAATTTTTCTTTAATGCGTTCAGGATCAGTTTCTGCAACGGCATCAACATTTTGATATATCGGACAAGAAGGAGTGTTAAATGTAGTTGCTTCGATCGCTGATTTGAGTTGTTCTTCAGCTGGTTTCATTAACGGAGAGTGAAATGCCCCACCTACTTGGAGTACGATTGCACGACGAGCCCCCGCCTCTTTTAATGCTTCTACTGCTTTTTCAATACCACTCATTGAACCAGAAATAACTAACTGACCTGGACAATTATAATTAGCAGGAACAACTACATCATCAATATTAGCACAAATGTTTTCTACGATTTCATCATCTAAGCCTAAAATTGCGGCCATCGTACTTTCTTGCATTTCACATGCGGTTTGCATAGCATTGGCTCGTTGTTGTACCAATTTTAATCCATCCTCAAAACTCAAAACATGATTAGCTACCAAGGCAGAAATTTCACCTAAAGAATGTCCTGCTACTACTTCTGGTTTAAAATTATCACCAGCTAAACGTGCTTTTACAATAGAATGTAAAAAGACAGCAGGTTGTGTTACTTTCGTTTGTTTTAAATCTTCGGCTGTTCCTTCAAACATGACATCTGAAATTCTAAATCCTAAAATTTCATTGGCTTGTTCGAATAATTCTTTTGCTTCTTCTGATGATTCGTATAAATCTTTTCCCATTCCTTCAAATTGGGAGGCTTGTCCTGGAAAAACGTATGCTTTCATGATTGCTTATTTTGAAAAATGATAGGTAATAGCTAAAATTCAATATACTGAATCAAGTAGCTAATAGTAGTTCTCTATATTATTATTAATGTAGGTTTGCACTAATTAAATTTAAAAACTCTGAACGGGTTTCTTCTTTTTGAAATTCTCCTGTAAAGGCTGAAGTGGTGGTAACAGAGTTTTGCTTTTGAACACCACGCATCATCATACACATATGTCGTGCTTCAATAACTACCGCTACACCAAGCGGTTTCAGGGTATTATGAATAGAGTGCAAAATTTGATCGGTCAACCGTTCCTGCACCTGTAATCGACGTGCAAATACATCAATCACTCTTGGAATTTTACTTAATCCAACGATGTGACCGTTTGGAATATACGCTACATGAGCTTTACCAAAAAAAGGTAGAATATGGTGTTCACACATTGAATACAACTCTATATCTTTTACAATAACCATTTCGCTGTAATCCTCCTTGAACATGGCTGAACGTAAAATTTCCTCAGCATCTAAATCATAACCATGGGTCAAAAACTGCATCGCTTTTGCTGCTCGTTCAGGAGTTTTAAGTAAGCCCTCTCTAGTAGGGTCTTCTCCTATTTTGGTTAAAATATCTTTATAATGCCCAGAAATAATCTCCGTATGTTCTGTATGGTATGTTTCCGTCTTTTTGTAAGACATATATTTTACTGTTTAAATGGCTTCAAAGCAATTATTTTACTCGCCATAGTATTCTGCGAAAATATTTTCCGTCTCATATAACTTAATGCAATGCAGTTGGCAACCTTCGATATGAGGTTCTAAGCGATTCCAAATCGACAAAACCAGATTTTCGGTGGTCGGTTGCGTTTTTTTAGGAATAAAGTCTACATCTAAATTTAAATTGCGATGATCTAGCTCATCCAAAACCAATTTCTTAATTAACTTACTGAGTTTTTTTGCGTCCATTACAAAACCTGTCATCGGATCAGGTGTTCCTTTAACCGTAACAAACAATTCGTAATTGTGTCCATGCCAATTTACATTTGCACATTTTCCAAATACTGCAAAATTTTTTTCATCGTCCCAATCATCTACCCAAAGTTTATGTGCAGCATTGAAACGTTCTCGTCTAGTGAGATATACCATTGTTAAAATTTGTAATTACGTGCCAAGAAGTGACAAAATAATCCGTGCGCAAAAATAAGGTATTTTATTAGTAGCAACAATACTACTCTTGTCATCTTTACATAAAATAGACTTTTTTGCGTCAAAGCATTCGAGATATGGCAATTTATCTTCAATTTGCTGGTTTTGATCTAAATAAATAGTCTTTTTTTTCAAAAAAAAGTGAATATTGAACGTACAAAGGGGATACAATCCTTTTACTTGACGAGTAGATGTCTTATGATCCAATCTAGAAAAGAAAATATTCAGCAATCGCTAATTAGTTTCTTCACGACAAGAGTGGTGTACCATTCTATGTTTTGGATATTTGCGTTGATTTTATTTGTTATTTTGGATGACACTTCGCAAAATGGTTTTTGGGCAGTTTTAGGAACAGAATTTATCAATGTAACAATTTATGCGATCATTGTGTATTTCAATCTGTTTTACCTGATACCTAATTATCTGAGTCAAAAAAAGTTTGTGACCTATATTGGTCTATTGATTTTGGCTTGTTTAATTATCACACCATTAAAAACGATTGTTTTTTATTTTAAGCTGTTCAATCTTCCAGAGCGGGATGCCTTAATTTACGATATGCCTGGGTATTTCATTTTTACAGTAATTGTTACGTCAGCTTCTACTGTTTTTAAAATCATAACGGATTGGTTACGGCATCAGCAAGAGCGTTTAGAGCTGCAAACACAAACAATGCAGTCAGAATTAAGATTTCTAAAGTCGCAGATTAATCCGCATTTTTTATTTAACACGTTGAATAATTTATATGCACTAACATTAAAAAAATCTGATAAAGCACCAGAAATCGTGATTAAATTGAGTGAAATGATGCGTTACATGTTATATGAATGCAATGAAAAACAGGTAACTTTAGAAAAAGAGATCAATTACATTCGGAACTATTTGGATTTGGAAACCCTTCGTCAAGGTAAAAATGTAGAAATTAATTTTAGCACAGAAGGGAATGTACGCAACCAAAAAATAGCTCCTTTGATGTTTATACCATTTTTAGAAAATAGTTTTAAACATGGGCTGAATAATTTGATTTCCAAAGGATTTGTCAATATGAATTTGCAAGTCGAGGATCAAAGTATTCATTTTGTAATCGAAAACAGCAAAGCTGAAGCCCTACCCGCTCAAACTCATAAACGCAGTGGAGGCATTGGTTTGGTGAATGTACGCCGTCGATTGAACATTTTATATCCGAAAGCACATGAATTGGTTATCAATGACAATCCGAAAACCTATTCTGTTGAATTGAAAATAGATTTGGACAAACAAGTTTTATCGGTAGATGGACAACAGTTTACGTAAAACTTATTACCAATATATCAAACTTACTAATAAACAAAACCAATATATGATAAACGTAATCATCGTCGATGACGAACCTTTAGCACAAGATATTTTAGAAACCTATGTAGAACAAATGTCAGATTTGAACCTCGTTCGAAAATGTAGTAACGCCATTGAAGCCAATGATGCGCTGAAAAATAACGACATTGATCTGATGTTTTTGGATATTCAGATGCCCCAACTGACGGGTATTGATTTCTTAAGATCACTTGCCAATCCGCCAAAAGTTATTTTTACAACGGCATATGATAATTATGCGGTGGATGGATTTGAGTTGAATGCTATTGACTATTTGTTAAAACCTATTTCAATGGATCGCTTTATGAAGGCAGTCAACAAAGCCGTCGATCAAATTGAGTTGGAAGGAAAAGGAAATTCAGGTAAAACTAAAAAAGGCAGTAAAGGAGGTGAATTGACTGAAGAAGAAGGTTTTATGTTTGTAAAAGCAGATAAAAAACTGATTAAAATCAATTTTGAGGACGTGATTTATATTGAAGGATTGAAGGATTATGTTATTATTCGGATGAACGATAGTCGAGTAATCACCCTTCAAACCATGAAGTCTTTAGAGGATAAATTGCCATTAAATTTATTTAAGCGGATACATCGTTCTTATATTGTCGGCATTGATAAAATTGATGCGGTGATGGGCAATATGATCGAAGTAAAAGAAAAAGGTCAGGTCAAACACTTGCCGATTGGAAAGAATTACAGAGAAGAAGTACTGAATATAGTGAATAAAAATAGATTATAATATTTCATAAAAGTGGAGAGGTTACTTCAAGTCACCTCTTCACTACCAACTAAAATAGGCCAAAAAGCTCCCCTTGAACTTTGTTGATGATATTACCTAGATCATCAGGATTATTCTTAAAATCAATATTATCGGCGTTAATCACCAATAGTTTTCCTTCGGTATAGTTGGAAATCCAATTTTCGTAACGACCATTCAATCGTTTTAAATATTCGATGCTCATACTACTTTCATAATCTCGTCCTCTGGACTGAATATGATTGACTAAAGTAGGAATACTTGCTTTCAAATAAATCAATAAATCAGGAGCTTGAATTTGTGAGGTCATCAATTTGAATAAGTCCTGATAATTATTGAAATCACGAGTACTCATCAAACCCATATCATGTAGATTCGGAGCAAAAATATTAGCATCTTCGTAGATGGTTCTATCTTGAACCACCGTCACATCACCATCTAGTATGTCTACCACTTGACGATAACGATTATTCAAAAAATAGATTTGAAGATTAAAAGACCAACGTTTCATATCTTCATAAAAGTCACTTAAATACGGATTATTATCTGTAGATTCATAGTGAACATCCCAATTAAAATGTTTGCCTAGTTGCTCGCAAAGGGTGGTTTTTCCAGCACCAATATTACCAGCAATACCCACATATTTAATTTCAGAATTGTTTTTATTATCATTCATAGTATGAAAAGATTGAAATGGAGATTAGAAAATAATAATCTCTAAGCGACATCCATGAATCGTTCTTTTAGCCAAATTTAGAACTTGATGCCCGTGTTCTCGTAATCTACTTTTGTGTTGTTATGCTGCGAAAATACAACTCCTTCTAAATAAAGTGGTATTTTTGACGATGAAAATGTAACGTATATCCATAAATTAGTTATGAAAATAGATAAATCCTTAATTTCGAGAATAGAACATTTAGCAAGATTGCAATTATCAGATACCGAACGCACCCAAATTCAAGGTGATTTAAATAATATCCTTGAAATGGTTAGTAAACTTGATGAACTCAATACAGATGGTATTGAACCGTTAGTTTATATGAGTGATACCGTTAATTCATTTAGACCAGACGAAGTCACTAATCAAGTTGAAAGGTCAGATGCGCTTAAAAATGCACCAGATAGCAATGAGCAGTTTTTTAAAGTACCGAGAGTGATGTAACAACGTGTTCAGGTATTCATGCCTGCTTACCTAAGGTAAGTGCGCACGTGTTAATGTTCAAAAGCATCTTAAAACGTTTTGTATAAAATAGATAGATAGATTTTCAAAAACAAAGCTTCACGTGAACACTTTAGCACACGTACACGTGAACACATCAATAAGCTATGGAATCAATTATTTCAGTTCAAGATATCAAGAAAACGTATGTAATGGGAACAGAAAAGGTGCATGCCTTAAAATCTGTTTCGGTGGATATTGGTAAAAATGAATATGTGGCATTAATGGGCCCTTCTGGTTCTGGTAAATCAACTTTGATGAATTTATTGGGCTGCTTGGACTCTCCTACCGATGGTAATTATTTTTTAAATAGTACGGATGTTAGTAAAATGGACGATGGTGAACTCGCCGAAGTTCGGAATAAAGAAATTGGTTTTGTTTTTCAAACCTTTAACCTTCTACCTCGATTATCTTCTTTAGAAAATGTTGCACTCCCTTTGGTATACTCTGGAATGAGTAAATCCGAGCGTTTGGATAAAGCGCAAAAAGCATTGGAAGCCGTCGGACTGGGTGATCGTGTCGGACACAAACCCAATGAATTATCGGGTGGTCAACGTCAACGGGTCGCTATCGCTCGTGCAATCGTCAATGATCCTGCGATTATTTTAGCGGATGAACCAACTGGAAATCTGGATACCAAAACGTCTGTGGAAATTATGGCGATTTTTGAAGAAATCCATAAACAAGGCAACACCATTATTCTAGTCACCCACGAACCTGATATTGCGGAACATGCACATCGGATTATTCG
>JAHDFQ010000142.1 GCA_020628085.1 Saprospiraceae bacterium | reverse complement strand
GGGAGGAGCCACATCCCAAAAACCGTTTCTTGACAGATCAAATGATCTGATATTTATCAATTTGAGCATGAAATTGCTAAGCAATATGTGGGTGACTATTCACCCAATTGCGAATAAATGATCCAAACTATAGTTTGGAAAAGTCTTAGTAAGTTTTGTATGGAAAGTAGATTGTTTTACAATCTTGAATGAGTACTTAAAATATACTCGTTGGATATTTTTGGAAACGCTCCTCCTACAAGATCTACATCAAGGGAGGAGCCACATCCCAAAAACCGTTTCTTTATGAGGATGAAATGAAGTCGATCCCCCTATGATTTATTTTTTTTGTAGTTGAGTGTATTGTTTTGTTCATGTTCAATGTTTTCACTGCTTTTTGCAGTATTCTTTTTTTATAAAGTAGCTTTGTGGAGTATTTCTACCCCACAAAAGACTACTTCAAAATTGGATTAGTATGAAAAACTTATTATTCTAATTTTATAAAACATGTAATAGTGAATATTCTAACAAAAGTTATAAGTAAGTTTAAAATCGGATGGGTCATGACCCATTGAAAAAACTTCAGAATAATGTTTAATGAAATTAAAACTAGAATAATATTGAAGTCAATTTAATCGGTATTTAGAAAGTAACGGCATGTTGATATACCGTTACTTTCTGGTCTGTTTATTTCAGTATAATCATCTTTTTCGTTGCGGTAGCTGTAGGTGTTTCTAAAGTATAATATAGAATTCCTGTCGTACCTAAATCACTTTGATAGATGGTTACTTCATTGTAACCTTTAGCATATTCGTTCTCCGTTGTGTATAATAATTTTCCAGCTACATCGTAAACTTTCAAACTCGCTTCACTTGCCTTTGGTAAGTTAAATGCAATAACTGTTTCACCGTTGAATGGATTTGGACGGTTCTGGAACAACTCAAATCCGTTTTCAATATTGGTAGAAGTCAAGCCATTAAATTCTAATGCAACATCTAATAAAGTGACTGGATTATCAGTGGCTTTATATGCTTCTGCTGGTGTGAAACGAGACGTTACTGCTATCAATTCACTAATGGGAGCGTTAACTGTAGTTTTAAAAGTCAATGAAAATAGAATTTCATCGTCAGCCAAAGTCTGTGCTTCATTAGTATTCCAAGATGTTGTGATGATTCCTTCATCCAATAAAGTTAAACCGAAGTTTTGTTCCGTTACTTCAAGCGCTTGCCCTTCGATACCTACAAATTCTAAGGCATCCATATCAAAATTGACTGCAAACTGATAGCCGAGTACATCATCAAAATCTCTAGCTCTGAAATCAACTTGGTGTATACCACCTTTTTCTGTAGTAATATTGTCAATCGCAAAGGTGAGGGTTTCCGTCATATTACGATTATCTGTACCAGCCAGAGTATTAGGAGTAGCACTTCCATCTACATCACCAACTTTGATCGCCATAAAATCAATGTCCATTTCATCAGCTAATAAGTTGTTTAATGTGACTTTTTCAGGAAAAGCTTCCATAAATGGATTATTAGAATCTGGGAATATATAATCAGAGTCAACAAATCTCCATGAAGTATTGGTCGGGAAGTCTTGAATTATTGCTAGGATTAACTGACGTAGTTGTACAATATCGAATGTAGAAATATTTCCATCATTGTTAATATCGGCAGCAATCATTTTGTATGGAGAATCTAATAGATTCATACCTAAAACATGCTGAGAAATCAGTACTAAATCAAATGTACTTACACCATTCAACGGATCCATATTCTTTTCAGGTACAATATCGTAGTTACTATACATCGGAACAGCAGAGAATGTAAATGCTCCATTATCATCTGTGGTGAAAGCTGGTACATTCATACCATTCAATTCAACTGTTACATCGTCAACCATATTTCCTTGTTCGTCTTCCATACGACCTGCTACAGATACATTTGGAATAACAGCACTACCATCACATGCACCCATATTATCTTGAACAATCACATAAGTAGAACAAAATGCTTGGTTTCCAGCTTCATCGGTTGCCCATAATTCTACAATTTGAGTACCCAAATCATCACAAGTAAAGACGACATTTTTATCTGCAACATTTGGAGAAAATGAAAATTCTAAATCCTCATAAGCAGAACAGTTGTCATAGCTACTACCACTTTCAAAATCACTTGCCCAAAGCACTACTTGCCCTGTTACCATAATTTCGATAGACAATCCATTGATACAAACTGGTGTTGGTTTCTTGGCATCTACAAACGTTACGTTAACGCTGTAGGTGTCTGAATTTCCACATCCATCTTCTGCTACATATTCTACTGTTGCTTGATCGCCGTGTGTACCCACAATTGAACCAGGGAAGCCAGGGACATCAAATGTACCTGCACAATCATCGGTTGCAGTAGCCGCAGGGACTAAGAATGTTTCAGTACATTCATTAATAATTTCAACGGTTACATCCGATACAGAAGTTTCATCAATAACAGGAGCTTGTGTATCTACTACTTTAATTTCTTGTGTATATTCAAAGTAACCGTCACCGTCATCTTGGTATGTTCTAGGTGTAGATAATGGAATACCTAAACTTGTCTTTGGTGCATTCAAATCATAGTAACACCAGTTGATTAATGTCCATGTACGAATGATTTTGAAACAAGCATCAGGAACGACATCAAATATTTTATCATCGTGACTCAATGCGATCAGTTCACAATCATCATCGTTTATGAGCGGCTCGCCCGTAAACCCAAGTTCACCTGTACAAGAGTTGATCGTTACATCAGCAGGAAATTGTACGGAGAAATCAGAAACATGATTTACTGTAATTTCTTGTGTACACATGTTTACATTTCCACTAGGATCTGTTGCTGTCCATGTTCTTGTAATAATACCAGCACCACAGTTATCTATATCTTCTGATTCTGAAATCGTTAAATCTACTTCACAATTATCAATAGCATTAGCACTTCCAAACTGCGAAAGACTTCCGAAGTTATCGTCACAATTGATCGTTTTATCTGTAGGACAAGTAATAATTGGTGGTAATTTATCTTCGATTTGTATTGGTAACCAACATAAACTAGAGTTTCCATTAAAATCTGTTACTCGTAATTCTACCGTTACAGGAGCATCAATATCACAACAATCGAAATCAACGTATTCGTCAAAACTAGATGCACCTAAACAACCGTCTGTACGGCGTACCTCTAAAGCAGCAATTCCACAGTTATCAAAACTCCCCTCATCAATATCTGCTGCATAAATTCGAGCTGAACCTGCACCGTTTAAAGTTACATGCAAATCGTCATCACAAATAGCTGCTGGTGGAACATCGTCGATTACCGTGATTTGAATCGTATCTATACTGCTATTTCCACACTCATCTTGAGCTGTAATAAGCACTTCTGTATTTCCTTCTGGTAAGTCCTCAATCATTCCTGTATTGGTAATATCTACAATGATTAAGCCGCTTGAAAGTGTATTATAAGCTCCTCCACCGTCAACATAACTTGCTGTTACTTGACCAATACCAGAACAAGCATCTTCAACAAAAGCGGTTAATAGAATATCAGCATCACAGCTATACGTAGCTGCACTAACATTAATATCATTCGCTGTAATAACTGGACCTTGCCTATCTTCTACTTGAATAACTTGCGCAAATTCTCTAGTGATAGAAGAACACCAATTCACGATTGTCCATTCTCGAATCAATTTCTTTCCTTGACCACATGCAGGGATTTCTGTATCTTCAAATGTATATGAAATATCACAAAGACCTGTATGGTCATCATTAATATCAAAGCAATCGAATGTTGGTACGCCAGTACTTTCAATGTCAGTACTAGATCCACATTCCAGAATTAAGTCTGCTGGAATAGTCAAATCATCAAATGCAGGTGTTTGTAATTTTACAGTTTGTAAACAAGTACTGATGTTTCCAGAGCTATCTGTTGCTCTCCAAACACGTTGTATTTGAGAACCGATTTGAGGTTCAGAACAGTTGGTTTCTACGACTGCTTCTGAAAGTAACTGGAAGTTAAATTCTGAACAATCGTATGCTCTAACAGGAGCTCTAAAACCAGCAGTAAATGATAAAGTAGCATCTACAACCTCACCTAAACCAACTTCATCATCAGGGAAAGTTGTATTATTACTATCGGTGATAACTACTTGCCACGTTCCTGCAAATGGAGCAAAAGGAAGATCAAAAGATAGATCAGTAACAGGAGCATACGTACCATTAATTGTTCCATTTTCACAGGCAGTGGTGATGGATGGATGATCTCCATAACTATCGAAAGTTACATTCATATCTTGTGCATCTCCTTGCAAGCAATTATTCGCATTCATTAGTATGTAGGTGTTACCTAGTGGGTCTACTAATACGATTTCAAGATCACCTAAATCGGTGTGATTAATTTCTAAATCAACAATTACATTCCAGAAATATTCTCCTAATGGAGCACATCCTACTTCAAATTCTAGCGTGGTAACAGAAGGAGGTGCTGGAAATATAGCACCGCCTGCTATGTTTGCTGGAAGAACACCGTCTGCTACCTCAAAAGTAGGAGTGTAGCGGTAAAATTGGTTTAATGCTTCTGGGTGATTACACGCAATGGTGTAATCTCTACACTGTATAACAGGAGCAACTTTATCTTCAATAGTAATCGTTCCCCAACAAATATTATTGCTGGAAATATGATTGACACGGTATTCAACCGTTTGACCGATCATATCTGGACCAACTAAATTGCTTAGTTCGTTACCAAAATTATCAAGTAAGGTTACAGTAAACTCATTTTCACAAAAACCAGGCATTTCCAATACCATATCTGGTGTGATTTCTAAAACACATTCACCTAGATCATCACTAAATGATCCACTTCCATCATCATCAATATTGTCTGGTTCATTTAAAGCAAGAATCACATTATCATTACAAATCAAAGTAGGATTTAAAGTACTAACAATATTTACCGAAGAAGTACATCGTATCACTTGACCATCGTTATATGTCATTTCAAAAATAACTGGATTTACTCCAACTGGTAAATCAACTGCAGTTGAAGTAGCTTGATTTGTAACTGCTGGTGATGCGGTTGGATATGAGATAGTTACCGCCGGAGCAGGTGATCCATGACCATTTACATCAGGATAACAAACTACGGGAGTTGGTAAAGATGCTGCTGGATACACAAATCCATCAAACGAACAATCTGTTGTATTTGATAATTCTGTAATCGGTGATGGACACTCTAAACATGGTAATGTGAAATCATAACTCGTTTGATCTACAAACGCTCCTGGTCCAGATGCCACTACCTGATAAGTACCTAAAGCAGGATCGGTAGAAGCAACACCTCTGTTTGTATTTGTACTCAACAGAACCCAAGTTCCACCGTTCCAACCGTCATTAAAACCATCGAAAGATGTCAAACTGTATCCTTCACAGGTGTTTAAAGAAACAGCCACTGGAATTTGTGCGCCAGGGACTTGAGTAGAATAAGTACCTGCATTAGCGTAAGCCACTCTTGCACCTGCAGAATTAGTCAATTCCCAAGACATTTCTTCAGGTAAAGAACCCATTGTTAATAAAAGCACATAAGGTTCAGAACCTTCACAGGTTTGAGGACATTCAGCTTTTATCGTTTCTATAGCTCCTTCTGCTGGTGAAGGACCATCGGTATAAACAGTATTTCCGTTTGCATCTAAAATAGCAAAAGAGTGCTGGCTTTCAAAAGCAGCACCGTAATAATGAAAATCTAAAGTTGAACCATTGTTGACAGGAAGAGTAATCACGTTTCCGCTTCCTCCCGCTACTGTGTAATTTACTGGAGTACCTTGATCTACGGTAACTCCAATGTAAGCACCGTCCCAGCCGTCTCCGCCTGTATCGGTCAATTCTAAAGTGTACTCACAACTGGAAGCCGCAGTTACCTGTGCTGTTGTAAGATGGTAACTTGCTAAGAAACAAGTTAAGACAAGCATCGCAAGAGAGAGTTTTCTCGCTTGGTTGGTTGCCATTAATGAAAATTGTTGTAATCTGTTCATAGGAACAAAAAAGTTTTTGGTGATGAATGAATTGGAATGAAGCATTTTGATTCATTCCGTACGGTTTAAAAAATTCTTAAAACTTGACATTACACTTTAGTCTCTACACGGGATAAGTTGTAGAAAGAAATGTAATATCAGACACCAATAGATGTCAAAATATATATCTGTATTGAAAAGGATATGGGATAGATAAGGGGGAGAAAGGATAAACCTTTATATCATCTTAAACCTTCAATATTGAAATCAATATGAATTAGGAAATTTTGTAATTGAGGCGAATAACGTCATCAACGAAATTCAATTTTTTTAGGAAACTAATATAAAATAAATAGTTACAGTTGCTTAATCATTTAATTTTAAATAAACGATGTAGCAATGCTTTTAGGTTGGAAATATTCGGCTTTTGAGATAAAGTCTCGTTTTGGGACGAGACCTTGTCTACTTTTCTAAACAATGTTTATATCGCTTTCGCAATAATTATGATGCAAATTACAATCATTCCAAACAGGGTTCAATACCCTTTTAATGGTATATTTAAAATATGTTTTATTTTTAATGTGTAGTTTGCTGAAAGGCAGTTGTAAAAAGATGGCGAAAACCAGTTTGGAAAGTTAAAACACTATTAATACATTTTTTTATTTTGAATTTAATAGTTATTATAGATATATTGATTTATATACTTTTACTCAAACAAAGACCACTACTAAAAAAAGTATTAAAATATCAAAATTCGTATCTGTTTTTACAATTTATATTGAACAAAATAAGTCAATAATTTAGCTTTACTTTTTATTGAAAGTTACTTATCTTTATGTCAATTTCAAACCTATATAGTACTTATTGTTCCCCACCGATTATTAAAAAAATCTGCTTACAAATATTTATTGTCAGATTGCTACTATCTAATTTTTTTAAAATAATCCTTGGCAAATGCAATATTCAAAAACATATATTTTTTTAGCGAGTCTCTTTTTGGTATTATTTACCTTTTCCGCTGCTTTTGGGCAACAAGTAACATTCATAGGTGATGTCAATAATGCAAGTTTTACTGGAAATCAGGGTGGAGGTACACCTCTTTTTAATCAATATGTTCCGTCTGGAACAAGTAATATGTTTATTGACTGGGAAGTGTTTAATGGTGGGTTTAATGGAGACGGACAAACGACAGATTGTCGAATTATCATTCGGGGAATGACGGCATCTAGTGATGGACAATCCGTTGTCGCATCGGATGTTGTTTGTACGGTGTCAGGTGCAGATATAAATTATAATAGCGATGCAGGAAATAATGATGATTATTTTGCTAATCTCAATGTTTGTAATCTTCCTGATGGGCGATATTCTATTGAAATTCAATGTGATGAATTAGGTGGTGATTTTGATAATACTGTAACAGGTACGGCAGCCATTACTACTTGGGACTATAATCCACCAGAATCTCCGACGGCTTATTATCTAGGCAGTGCAGGTGCATGTGGTCAAGCTGATGGATTAGATAATATACAGCAAGAAACCGCAGTAGATGCAAGCCAACCAGGGCAGTTAGAATATATTACTATTGGAGATGCAGATGTGTATCGAACGATGGTTGTTTTTAACAATTTATTTTTTGATATGGGAAAATTCCAGCCTGGAAACCCGACCTTGCCCAATTCATTAAATGATCTTAGTAATTTGTATGATCCTGCTTGTGTAGCAATTGGTACTTTTCCTGCTAACGGATTTTGTAGTTCAGATGCCTTAACATTAGATGGTGCTGAAACGAATACGACTAAATATTTAAGTTGCGGCAACGCTGATGTCACAGGAAACACCTTGTATTATAGAGTATATCCATCAGGATCAACACCAGGAGCATTTTCGAGTTTTGCTATTCCATTTAATGATAATTGTATGAATGGCACTGGTCCTGCTGGAAATACTTTCTCTTTAGGAGGTTCTTGTCAAGATCAACAAGGTATCTTAGATCAACGTTGGCAAACAACTTCGGCGAACATAGATATTATTGCTTTAGCAACAACCCCTGGAAATTATACGATTGATATTTACACAGAAACAACTATTGTAGACTGTGGAGGGACGGCTTCTATTGTAAGAGAACCTGCTAATACGAGTGAATATTATACGACTTCATTTGTGCGTTTAGATGATAATAGTTCGCTTTGCAGAGCTTGTAATGCTAGTAATGGTACGCTTCAATTAATTACTAATTAACTTACCAACTTCCATTTACATCACCCATTTTAATGGCGATAAAATCTAAGTTTTGAATATTAGTATCTAAATTTTCTAATACAAAGACCTCTGGAAATGGAAAGCTAAAGGGGTTATTTGGGTTAGGAAAAATATGGTCACTTGCCACAAATCGCCAAGCAGGGCTTTGTGGATAATCTTGGATAATATTCAGAATCAACTGACGGGTAATAATTACATCAAAAGTGGTAATCGTACCTGAATTATTCACATCTGCGGCAATCAATTTATATGGAGAATCAAGTAAGTGGATGCCTAAGATATGCTGTTGCATTAATACTAAATCGAAGGTAGAAATTCCATCAATATCGTCGCCATCTTTAAAAGGGGTGAGGCTGTATGTATCGTACATTGGAATATCGTCCATAGTAAATAACCCAGCTGTATCCGTCCAGTTTTCTAAGATCATATCACCACGTAATTCTATTTTTACATCCTTTATAGCCTTCCCTTTTTCAGTCATAGTTTGCCCTTCAATTTGTGCCGTCGGTGTGGTACAAGCATTCGATGGATCATTAATGTAAATGGTGGTTTGACAACTGTCTATATTATTAAACTCATCTGAAATATATAATGTAATGTTCTGATAACCTGTGTCTAAACATGAAAATTGATTCGGTTGTACAGACTTACTCAATATGTTAGAACAATTATCAAAACTACCATCATCTATCCAGTTTGGATCAATAATAATCGTACCAGAATGATCCAAATCAATTGATTTATTTTGAGCGCAAATAATATTTGGAGCTTGTCTATCTAATACATGCAAGGTATATGAACAAGTACCCATGTTTCCACAAAAATCGGTAGCGGTAAACGTAATGACATGTTCTCCAATCGGATAAAAACCACTAGCATTTGAGCCCATTTGATCTGCAAATTCAGAATCGTGTTGAATGGTGATATTAGGATCGCAATCTATCACCTGAACTGTTGGAATATTCATAAAAACAGCGGAACAATCATTGGCTTCATTATAGATAGTTGTTTCTGCCAAACATTGTAAAACAGGCGGTGTACTATCCTCAATCGTAATCCATTGAGTATGTTCATAACGTCCATTATTGATACCAGAATTAGCTACATATACACACCAATCAACCACAATCCACGAACGAGCAATTTTTGAACAATTACCATCTATTTCAAACAAAGCATCGCTATGTGTAATACCGATATTCTTACAAAAATCACCCACAATTTGAGGTGATCCTGTTAAGGCGACATCCGTAGTCATCTGACATAAATCAATGGTTTGGTCGCTCGGAAATTGAACATCTAGCAACTCATTATTTTCAATGTGGATAACTTGTGTACAAGCCTTGATATTTTCACTTTCATCTTTTGCTTGCCACTGACGATAAATGATTCCTGTACCACAATCTTCATCTAGCAATACAATATCTTCATGCGAAAGCGTATCCAAACTACAATTATCCGACGCAGTCGCTATTCCAGTTTGTGATAAATCGGTATAATTCTGTTGGCATTGAACGGTAATATCAGCGGGACAAGTAATGAGTGGAGCGAGGTAGTCATAAACAAAAACATCTGTTTGGCAACTATTGCTAAAGCCTTTATGGTCGGTTACTTTAAGTTGAACACGAATAGGTGAATTTTCAATGTCCGTACAATCAAAAAAGATCATATCACTAAAATTGATGCCGTCTCGACTGGCTTGAATGCTCGAAATACTACAATTATCTCGGCTATTTTCGTCTAAAACTGAGGCAGGAATAGCTGCTGTTCCATCTTGTAATACACTAATATTTAAGATGTTATCACAGAAAACTTGAGGTGGTGTCAAATCAATAATTTCAATATAAATAATACAGGTAGCAGTGTTTCCACAAAGATCGGTAGCTGTATATTCGACAGGATATGTTCCGAGAGGAACATGTTCAAAAGGTTCAAATCCATATCCAAATTCCCAATATGGTGTAACGGTAAATTCAGAACAATTATCGCTCACTACTGGAACAGGTAATTCAACAGTTGCTGTACATTCGTAAGTATTGACCGCAATAATGGTATCTGAAATACATTGAATAGTAGGTGGTGTTTGATCTGCAAAATCGAGTAGTTGTGTATGTGTGTGCGTGACACCTGAACACCAGTTGATGAGTTCCCAATCTCGATAAACTAACATTGCCTCTCCGCAAGTCGGAAATGTTTGGTCGCTATAAAAAATAGTCCACTGACACCAAGTATCGTTATTTATAATTTCATTAAACGCATATAAATCTTCCACAGGTAAATCCCCTAAATTTGTAAATTCTTCACAGGAGTAGGCTGAAACGCCAACACGATCTTCAGGAAAAATCACCATACTTGCTGGAATATTTTCAAAGTAAATATGTTGAACACAACTGCTTGTCCAACCACTCGCATCCATCGCCAACCAAGTTCGTTCAATCTTAGCCGCAACAGAACGCCCGTTCATACTTTCGTTGCAGTCTAAAGGTGTAATATTATCAAAGTAGGATAAATCCGTTGCTGTCAAGTTCGTACAATTATCATATACTTGTGGATATCCAATTGTTTGAGGATCAGCGGGTTGGTTGCAATAAATAAATTGATCTATACAGTTGATCGTAGGAGGAAGGTTGTCTAAAACAGTAATATTGGTACTACAAGAATTACCTGTTGTTAGATCAACAATATGGGCAGTAACGACTTGATTGACCTGATCGCAAGTCAGAACATTTCCTATATTTTGACCATTTTGATCGACAATTTGGACGTCTAAATTTGTAGAACAATTTGGTATGTTTTCTAAAATCAGAGCGGGTGTTACTTGAGCGATACCGTTGTTATTCAAAGCAATTTGTACATCATTATTACAAACAAGAACACACTGAGCGGTTACGCTAGTGCAAGTGAATAGGACACAAAAAAATACATACCAAACAGCTACTGCTATTGTATAACGGTTTTTAGATTTAGGCATAGAAGGTACAAGGGTAGCCTTACTTCCAATGAAAAATCATTAGAATTTGGGTTACTCGAATTATGAAAAAAATGTGTGTTATAAAGGGGGAAGAAAGGGTGATTATCGTTTATTCAAACGAAGTAGAATTGCAGGGTCTTAGCTAAGAAAATAGGGAATTTGTTTAGCTACTAAGATAACGTAAAGATACGAATTTTTGCTGTGTGAAAGTGGGTGTTTTTTAGATGAAAAAATAATTTTATTTAGATAGAATTCCAATAATTCTTAACTTTTATTGCAACAAAGGCACAAAGATACAGCATATTTGACATCGCTATATAAACTCTGTTTTCTGTATCTCTGTAGCCAATCCAAGGAGATTATTTTTACTTTAGAATACTATCAATCAAAAAAGTCCCCCTTCAAAAATGAAGAGAGACCATCCCAAAAACCGTTTTTTTAGTTTCTTATACTGTCTAAGTTTGGGCGTCAAAGACAGGTTTGTTCATATTTTATCAAGTTGAGGTAAAGAGCAAACAATATCAACAAGTGACATCATCTACTCTTTTTCCGTGGATTATTTTGAAATTGCAAAGCAATTTTAGTTATTGGTGATTAGATAATTGGTGATTAGTGTTTTTGTTATAGCTACTGTCATTACATAATGATGGCTAACAAAACAACTAATAAACCAATAACCAATTAACCAAAAGTTGCAACGCAACCCTATTTTTTACTATTTTTCTTTCTAAATTTAGCCGCTCGGTCAGGATTGTTACCAAACTCAAAACTTGCGGTTAATTCATGCGAACCATTATTGTAGCGTTGAAAACGTTGGAATGAAATATCATAAGAATAGTAGATTCTGATATTACTAAGTTTAGTTCCTAAAAGTAGAGCAACTGCACCACCTGTTCCTGCTCGATAGGTGATTCCTGTTGTAATTTTTTCTTCTAATAAGTGAGCCTTAATATTAAAGTCGATCATAGAAGGTACATTTCTCAATTGACGGATCATAATAGAAGGTTCTAATTCAAAATCTCCTCCTTCTACACCAAAACGATGACCTGCCATCAAGGTATAATATTGAAATAAACCGTTGTCACCAAGTACATCATCGGTTCGTTGAGAAATCAAACTTGGGAAGGATACCCCTACAAAAGTAGCTTTATTAAACGTTGCAAAAGCACCTAAAGACGCATCAAAAAAGTTGCGACCATTAGCGGCATCTTCTAAAAGAATATCATTGGTGTCATATAAAGGATTATTTAAAACAGAGTTCGGAATACGTTCTTGCATCCATTCTGTAGAGAATCCAAAAGCAAATTTTACTTTCTCATTAATTTGATAGCGAAAAGAATAATCCAACTGAACACGTGTTCGAGTTAGAGAAGCAATATTTTCATTAAAAATCATTGCTCCTAAACCAAAGGTTTTACCAATAGCACCATTGAAAGTAGCTGCGTAAGCGGCAGGATGACCACCGCTATCACCAAAACTTGTCCATTGGGTTCTGGTGTTTAGATGAATAATATTGTAGTCGTTGTAACCCGCTACGGCAGGGTTGACCAATATTGGATTAATATGATAGTGATTGAAAATAGCTTCATTTTGCGCAGAAACCTGTTGAAGCCCTACAAAAGCGAATATGATGAATAATAATTTTTTCATTTTTATAAATTTT
>JAHDFQ010000141.1 GCA_020628085.1 Saprospiraceae bacterium | reverse complement strand
TCTAACAATCACGATATTCTTCGCTGTAAGATCAATGGTGAAAACTGGACACCTGCGGGAGGGGATTTGTTTATAACTAAACCCTATGATTTACAATACTATAATGATGAAAAATTCTTAGTTCTATCAGCAAGTAATAGTATTGATGAATTTCCATTAAACGGTGGGTTATCAATATTTGTTAAGAATATCAATCTTGGTGAACACCTTTTACATAAAGATGATAACTCCTTTTCTTCACACAATAATAGTAACTCAGACGAGTGCAAATATTATGATGTTATAGATAGTTCTTTCTATAGTTTCATCAATATAAGTGAATTGGATACAGTAAATTTTATTATGAAAGGAACTTTTGAAAGTTCAATAATCAATGAGTGTAATGATACTTTAAGATATTCGGACGGTTATTTTGACCTACATTATAGATTCTAGAATAATTATTCTTTCAAAAGTTCGTCTTACTTTCTATAAGCCTTCTGACTTATAGCTACTATTCTATACCATTTTTTAACCTTTAAATTTTTTCAAATGAAAAAGACAACACTTTTCATCATGGCATTGTTATGCCTACACGATTCGTTTGAAAAACTTTATTATCAATCAGTTATTTCTTCACTAATTGAAAAAAATTGGGAAGTAATTATTTGACCGTTCCTAATTTATGAAGCGTTATTTAAGTATCAGTTTTTTCAGAAAGTAGTATGCATTCAAATACTAATAATGAATCCATACTACTTTATCTGATATGATCTATTGTTTAGGAATCTATTCTATTACAATCTTTTCTTGAATAGATATACCGTTTAGAGATTTCATAGATATAAAATAAACACCTGGTTTAAGATTGGATTTATCAATACAAATGGAATGTTTACCTAATTTGTATGCTATATTAGAGCAAAGTTGCTGTACTATTTCTCCTTTGATATTATTGATTGAAATAGATATTTTATCTGTTACAGGTAGTTTAAAGTCAATTTGTCCTGTTAGATTAAATGGTGTTGGTGTATAGCGTATTACTTTTTTAGCATCATCATTAAAAATAGAATTAGGTAGATCAGAAGATGGAACATCTATTCTAAATGCTACTTGTTCTGGACTTACAAAACAAGCAACTATTTCAGCAGTAAAATCAGCACCTAATTGTACTTCGAAGTCAGAATTCAAATCAATGTAATTTCCTGCTTGTAATACAACTGTTGATCCATTGACAACAATTCCATCCGATTCAATATAATTAGAAGCGTTATAGGTTTGACTATTCAGAACACCCGTTAAGTTATAGCTGGTCAAACAACTGGTGGATGTTAAACAAAATGCTGTGGTATCTGCATCTGCAAAAGTACCGCCAGCGGCCAGAGTTGTTCCGTTCAAATCTAATAAATAAGAACCATTACCATAACTACAACAAATACCATCACCATAAGAATCATTTAGTATGAAGTTATAACAACCATCAGGTAAACAGATTTCTTCTACTACCGTTTCTCCATCAGCAAAATTACCATAATCTCCATTAGAAGTCATCACTATGTTAAATAGATCATCGGTTACTACCCATGTCGTTTCTTCAGGATAATCATCTAAAACAATAGTAAATTGAGTTGCATTATCTAAACAAGGACAAGCTGTACATGGGCCACCACAATCAACCATTTCTTCACCTTGATTCAATATTCCATCAGAACAAGTAGGACAAGCCGTCGGACATGGCCCGCCACAATCGACACCTAGTTCTCCTTGGTTTTGTAAACCATCACTACAGGTAGGACAAGCAAAACAATCAGCACCACCGCAATCTACGCCTGTTTCATCCGCATCTTGAACACCATTATAGCAATGAGGAGGTGCACAAGGGACATCTATACCATCTAAAACTAATGATCCTGTTCCATCTGGATCAAGCCAGTCGCTAAGGCGTGTGGCAGATGTTCCACCACCTGTCCATGAATAGGCGATACCACCATAATCATCAGATAGATTATTACCACAAGCAGCTCCACCACAGCATAGTTGACCAATCACTCGTTTGTTGATATCAAAAACAGGAGAACCCGAAGAACCAGGTTCCGTTGTTCCCAAGTCCCAATCCGATACTTCTACATATTGATTACTCCAAGAGACATCATCATTTTCAAAAGAAATTCGCTTTTCGTCGGTGCTTGGATGATGCACTGCAATAGCACCACCTGTTGGTAGTGTTAAGTTAGCGTTCCATCCAGCTAAAAAAGCATTAGCTGTAGGAGAGATAGGATCATCTAACTCAACCAATGTAAAATCTGTTGCTCCATTTCCTGCTCTGAAAATAGCACCTGTATTAAAATCGTTTAAAACACCATCACCTGCCCCTCCACTTGCAGTAGAGCCAGGCGCACGGCAAGTACTATTTTCAAAATTCCAATACGTAACAAGAGATGGCGCATTTCCAGCATTGATACCACAGTGATCTGCCGTCATAAAATAAGGTGTGCAGTCCTGGCGCATATTATTGACTAAAAAACCTGTACAAAATGTTCCTCCACCAGTTGAGATAACAGCAACAGAACGTATAATATCACGATAATTATCTATTTCGGGATAACCATCAGCAGCACCACAAATAACATCTACATTGCAAGAACCTGATCTAAATTGTTCTGTCATTTGTCCAAATCCCATAAAATCATGGTTGACATAGGACAGTTCAATATCTAATTTTTTTCGTTGGTTTTGAGGGATCTGTACTTCGATAACAAGTTCATCACCGAATAATATTGGTGTCCACAGTTGTTGATGTTCTTCATTATCAGCGGGTGTAAATGGGCCACGAATTTCTGATTGATCTATTGAATATAGTATCAAAGAACCACCTTGGGGCATGACGTATTTTGAAAAACCTAAATTTAATGATTTCGCATTTTGAGAATGAATACGAAGTCGCCAAACCCAATTGCCATTAGATAACTGCTCCCAATTTCCATATTGATCTGGTGTAATATTGACAGAAAGGTTTTCTGCATATCGAGGTGCAATGCCTGGTGCACGTCGTAACTCTTCCGCTTGGATCAAGGCTTGATTGTTTTGAATGGGAAGTCGGTATCGTTCTACTTCTTGAATAGGTTGTTGGGTATCTGCAATTTGTATATTATTTTGACCAATAGCAATCCAACTGCAGCATAGTAGTAAGAATGTGAAAATTCGTGTCATTGTTTTGAATATTTTGTTTGAGTAATCATTTTAGGAATCTACCAAATTAACTACTGTAAATTTTAAATTAAAAGTACTAAAAGAATTGCAATGGGCATAAATTAAACAGAAAAGTTTATGAAAAGTGACATATATAGAACAAAAAAAGGGACTGTCCAACGGACAGTCCCTCAAATCTAAGAACCAATTTAAAATCAAATCAAAATAAAGCTTATTTTACAGCGAAAAGGCTCGGTGGAATCGGGAATGATTCGCTTTTTCCTTCTCTAAATACACTTTACTATTTGAAATAGTCTATGGGTATGGTTCTAGACTTTTTTTAAATATCATTTAAGATTATTCCAAAATAATCATCTTCTTCGTATCTGTATCTGTTGGTGTACTCAATTCATAGTATAAAATACCTGTTGCATTCAGTTCACCTTTGTCTAGGCTAATTTGGTTATATCCTTTAGCAAAGTCATTAGAAACAAACTTCAATACTCGACCTTGAACATCATACACGACTAATGTCGCTCGTGTCGCTGCTGGTAAATTGAATCCAATCAATGTGTTATCACTAAATGGGTTTGGTGTATTTTGATATAGTTCAAAAGTACCATTATCAGCTACTGTACCTGCTTCTGTATTGAATACTAAAGCCACATCCATTAAGTCGTTACCAGTATAAGCCTCTGCGTTTGTATATCTGCTGTTGATGCTGATAACTTCGCTCACTGTTCCAGCCTGTGCTGCATTGAATGTTAACGTAAACAATACGGCATTGTCTTTAATATTACTATCAATTCCGTGCCAAGATGTCGTTAAAGTGCCTTCGGTTACAAAATTTAATCCGAAATTCGATTCAGAAACGTTTAATGCACCTGCTTCTACACCATCAAAAGTCAATACTTCGGTGTTAAAATTAAATGTAAATTGATATCCGTTAATAGCATCAAAATCAGAAGCTCTGAAATCAACTTTCACTGTCTCGTTGGTCTCAAATGTTTGCTCATCAATGGCGAATAACAACGTTTCCTCTTTTGTACGATCCTCTACCTCTACCAAGCTGTTTGGAGTTGCATCACCGTTTACATCACCTATTTTGATAGCCATCAAATCTGCATCTAAAACATCTTCTGTTGCCAAATCAAATGCTACTGTTTCTGGGAATGTTTCCGTCCAAGGGTTGATTGGATTCGGGAAGGTATAACCAGCATCTACAAATCTCCAAGAAGTATTTGATGGGAAATCAGTAATCACATATAAGATCAATTGACGTAATTGAACGACATCAAAAGTAGTGACGTTACCATCGTTATTTACATCTGCTGCAATCATCGTGTATGGATTTTCAAAAGTATTCACACCCAAAATATGCTGGCTGATTAATACCAAATCATAAGTAGAAACACCGTTTAATGGATCAACATCTTTTGTTGCTTGTACTGTATACGTATCTGTTCTATCTAATTCTGTGAAAACATAGTTACCTGCTGCATCAGTAGGTATTTCATCCGCCATATTTGTGCTAGAAACTTCAACCATTACGTTTTCTACGTCATCACCATCTTTAGTATGTACATTACCACCAAGTGTTGCTTTTGCAAATGATTGGTCACAAGTATTGTTGTTATCTTGTAAAATGATATAAGTTGTACAGAAGTCTGCATTTCCAGCTTCATCTTCTACCCAAAGTTCAACGTTGACTGTTCCTAAATCATCACAACAAAGTGTAATAGCAGACTGAGGTGCAGCCGTATCACCTACTCTACGGATACGCGCGCTTGCTTCTACTGTGCTATCTGCTGTACAATTATCAAAAGCATATTCTAACAAATCAGAAGCCCAAACATCTACACATCCACTTGTTTCCATATTAGGAATAGAAATTCCATTCAAACAAACTGGAGTAGGATTTTTACAATCTTCAATCGTAAATAAATATTCACAAGTACTTGCATTTCCACAACCGTCTTCTACAACCCATTTGATGGCGTGTGTTCCATAAGGATAGATACCTGTAGCATCGTTTCCTGTGCCAAATAAGTCAAAAGAACCGTCATTGAACGCATCAATTTTATAGGTATATTCTAATGCTGCAACATCAGAACAAGCATCCGTAGCTGTAATCGTCAATCTCGCCTCACCTTCACAACCGTCTGTAATATCACAGAATACTTCATCTGCTTTACAGTCTATAATTGGAGCAACTTCATCTAATACTTTGATGGTTTGAACATACTTAAAGTATCCGTCGTCGTCTCTAAATGTACGTGGAAGTGGTTGTGGGAAACCTAAATCTGTATTATCAGCACCTTGATCGTATGCACACCAGTTAATTACTGTCCATGTTCTTTCAATTTTGTAACAAGCATCAGCAACGATGTCAAAAATTTGATCTTCAGAAGAAATAGCGATTAATTCACAATCATCATTCGTTACAGTTGGTGCGCCTGTGTCTGTTAATTCACAATTATCCAAAACAACATCTGCTGGGAACTGAACTACAAAATCAGAAACGTGAACTACTGTAATGGTTTGAGTACAAACCGCATCAACTGATTTTGAACTTCCATCTGTTGCTGTAAATGTACGGGTTAAAGTACCTGCTTTACATTGATCTAATTCACCTGCATCAACAAATGAAATGGTTGCATTACAGTTATCAATAGCTGAACCTGCTGTAAATGGATCGTGTAATGCCGCATCGTTACAGTTTAATGTTTTATCTTCTGGACAAATAATAATTGGAGCAAGCGCATCTTCTACTAAAACAGATTTCCAACAAACGTTAGAGTTTCCTGCCATATCTGTTACTCGCAATTCAACCGTTACCAATTCATCTATATCACAACATTCAAATGGTACATACGTATTCCATTCGGTTGTACCTAAGCATCCGTCTGTTCGACGCACTTCTAAAATAATATCACTACAATTATCATAAGAGCCTTCATCAATATCAGAAGCATCCAAACGAGCCGTACCGTCTCCACCCAAAGAAATATGTAATTCATCATCACAAACCGCTACTGGAATAGTGGTATCTTCTACTGTGATAGTAATCGTTTCAATTGTTGTATTCAAACAAGCATCAGAAGCACTAATTTCTACCTGATTTTCTCCTAAAGGAAGACCTGTCAACGTACCACCATTGGTTAGATTAACAACAACTAAGTTTCCATCAACATTGTAACTAGCTGAAATAGAACCTACACCAGAACAATCATCTGTAATATTCAGATCATTCAATGATACAGAAGCATCACAAGTGTACGGGTTGGTGCCTATTGTAATGTTATCTTGATTTACTGCAGGCCCCGTTGTATCTTCAACTTTGATAATTTGCTCTACAACATTCGTTACACCAGAACACCAGCTGATAATCGTCCAAGAACGGATCACTTTATACGCATCTCCACAAGTGTTGATAACATTATCTTCATAAGTATAAGAAATATCACATAATCCGTGTACTTCTTGAGTCAAGTCAAAACATCCAAAAGTAGGTGTTCCTGTTTGTGCTAAAGTCAATTCTTCAGCCGATTGACCTGTACACTCGATCGTTACATTTGCTGGTTTTACAATTTGATTTAATGTTGGAGCTTTTAAGCTAACCGTTTGCGTACAAACGCTAGAGTTTCCAAATAAATCAATGGCTTGCCATGTACGAACAATCTGTGCACCATTCCAATCTCCTTGATTACAATCTGTTTCAACGACTGATTCGTTAATTAAAACCACAGTATCCAAAGAACAATCATAAGCTACACCTGGAGTTGGGAAACCACATGTTAGTGAAAGGTTTGCCGCAGTTACTTCTCCACCACCAACAGTTGGATCATTGAAGAAACCATTGTTGTTATCTGTTACTTGAACATACCAAGTCATTCCAACGCTTGCAGGAACTGCTGCACCGCTTGTTTCTAAAGTAATCAATTGTGGATTAGAAGATGATAAATCTGCGCAAGCAGTACCTCCTATTAATAAAGTTAAATCAAAAATATTCGTATCTGCTACCATTGTGTTGCCTGCTAATACAGTTGGTGCTAAACCAGTAGCTGTAGGAGCGTGTAAAGTGATGGTTAAATCTGTTAGATCATTATGGTCAATAATTACCTCCAAAGAAGCTGCTTGTAACACCTCACCGAAAGCATTACATCCAACATTTACAGGAATAAATGTATTTGAAGGAATCCCTCCGTTTCCACCTGCAATGTTTGCTGGTAATTCTTCTGCTGTGTATACTTCTGTATTACTATAATCTTCGTTCAATGCTTCAGGGTGTGTACAATTCAATTCATAATCGTTACACTCGATGACTGGAGCAATTTTATCTTCAACCGTGATCGTTCCCCAACAAGAATTATTTGTTCCTAAATGTGTTACCGTGTATTTTAGAGTTTGAGATAATAAATCCGGTCCAATAAAATTAGTAGCTGGAGTAGCTGTTGAACCAGGTAATATTTCATTTCCTGCATTATCCAATGGTAAACCATTTGCACCCGTTACAATCACTGGATTTCCATTTTGATCTTGAATAGTTACTACATATTCTCCTTCACATACACCTGTATTTTCTAAAACCATATCAGGTGTTACCATGGTCACACATTCTCCTAATGTAGTGCTTCCTAATTCAGAAGTTGGTACATTTAAAGAAATGATAACGTTATCGTTACAAGTTAAAGTAGGGTTGCTTGCACCTGTAATAACTAAGTTAGATGTACATTTTGCAATGATTCCATCACAATAGGTATATTGCGTTACTAAGCTGTGTTGTCCTGCTGGGAATGTTCCTGCAAAAACGGTAGAACCTGATCCTGTGT
This sequence comes from Saprospiraceae bacterium, assembly GCA_020628085.1. Taxonomy (GTDB): domain Bacteria; phylum Bacteroidota; class Bacteroidia; order Chitinophagales; family Saprospiraceae; genus JAHDES01. The sequence goes on along the minus strand of JAHDFQ010000141.1, from coordinate 4,912 downwards.
AAGGAAAAGCAGTTCCTGCAATAGCATTACTACCATTTCCAAATGGTAAAACAAACTGCTGTACTTCAATAGCACAACCTAAAGCATGATTACATTCAGGGTAACATACTTCTGGTGCTGGTACGGGTAATGTTGGATCAACTACTTCACAATTTACTGCTGTATTGACCAACACATCTGCACATTCACCTGCACAAGGTAAGGTGAACTCTAAACGTGTTTCATCTAAAATACCTGTTCCAGATAACACTAATGATTGTCCAAAAAAGGAATCTGTTGGATCAGTTACCTCAGTACCATAATCTAAATTGGAAGTAAAAATCTCGAAGATTCCCGAATCCCAACCGTCATTAAATCCGTCAAAAGCAACGAATGTGTATACATTACATAAATCTAAAGTTACTGGATAAGAAACTTGAAATCCTGGTGCTAAACCATTGTAAATGTTTGCATTTGTACCAATAACTTGGGTACCTTGAACCGTTACATCATCTGTTCCGTCATAAATTTCCCAAGATTGTTCTTCAGGGAAATTACCCATAGTAATTCGTACAGAGAAGTTTTCCGTTTCGTCTTTACAAGAGTTTAAAGGACAATCTGCCTTTACTCGAATGTTGCTGTTTGCTGTAATATTTCCAGTAAAATCAACAGCTACACCGTCTTCGTCAGTTGCTATTTCGCCCAAAGCATTGTATAAAGTTAATCCGTGCTCTGTTTCAAATGCACCATTCCAATAGGCTAAATCAATGATTTCGCCATCATTTACATAAATAGGAATAAACAAACATTCTCCGTCAGCTACCGTGACTTTGTAATTAGTAGATTGACCTTCTGCGATCGTCACATCCAAAGATGCACCATCCCAGCCATTCAAACCTGAATCGCTTAATACGAGTAAATAGGCACAATCTTTTCCATCAGTAGGCGGATAATCTTTGATGTCGAAGGTGCATTGTGCTGTTGTTGTGCTTGCAAATGCTAAGCTGAAACAACACATAATTGCTAAACACAATTTTAAAAGTTTACAGTTCATGGTGTAAAAAGTTTTAATTAGAATAAATCAGTTTTATAAAAATTTTTAAGTATAAATTCGATATAGGTATTCCAAGGCAGTGATGTCACGCATCACTGCCATTGATAGGAATGTTAATGATTTTAGGAATTGAGGCAGTTTGTATTGTATGAATAGAGTAGGGTGTTTTATGACCTCTTTTCTATTATTGTATTTAGAGTATAGAAAGACAACCCTTACCAGCTACGTCGTAATAAGGTATTCTTTTTTGGAAATAAGGTTTAATTGAAAATTTAAAATATAAATTATCTATATACCTATACACAGGTATAGAAACAGTATCTATTTGTCTAATAAAATACGGGAAACCATGAATGATAGGGTGGGGTGTTTGTTCAATTCACGAAACCGTTAATGTTTTTTATTTTTTTGAGAAATGACAATCTATCCTCATAGAATAGAGGATTGTCAAATAGGAAATGGTGTAGGCAAGGAAATTTATAATTGCAAGCTAATTACCGCTTGTATTACATACACAAAAGTGCTATGTTTTATATTGATAGTAAATACCCAAATGAGGGTATTTTTAAAAATAATTTTTCAAAAAGGCGGGTATTGTACTTTTAAACAATACCCTTTAGGAAATTAAAAGGCAAAAAATATCTATCATAAAACGAACGATTTCGTTTTATGGAACTCAATAGAATAATAACTCATAAGCTACATTGTAGCAGTAGGATTTATTCTTTGGACAATTAAATTTCGGTGGTTTTTGAAAATGTGTGGAAGTCGAAGTGACCTCTAAGGAAATATACTAGGCGTGTATATCTAAATAATATACTACAAAGATAGGTGATTTAATTTTATGGCGCATACCCTCAAAACGGTAATTATGATATGGTAGAAAAAGTATATAAGTGAGGAGAGACATTCTAAATAAAGGAATAAGCCTAAGATTTGAACAACTAAGTCTACATTCATTTGTTTTCTAAAGGTATTAAAATTACTTTTGCGAAAATTGAAATTATTTTATGGCAACTGTTAAGTTCACATTTGAAGATCCAAATTTAGAACCTGTTACTGTCGATAACGCAGAGGCGGGTGAAACCATATTAGATGTGGCAGAAGACAACGGCGTTCACCTCAATCACAATTGTGGTGAAGTTTGTGCTTGTAGCACCTGTCATGTATATGTGTTATCAGGAGAAAATCATTTACCAGAAATATCTGACCGAGAAGAAGATTTTATTGATCGTGCGATTAACCCAACCATTGAATCTCGTTTGGGATGTCAATGTGTTTTGGAAAACTTGAAACCCGACACGGTGATTGAAGTGAAAATTCCAGATCAATCTCAGATTATCGGACACGAACATTAAGGGTTTGAGTCAAATGATGACTGTAGTCACCATTTGACTTTCAATATCAACAATAAAAAACAAATAGAATGGCTTTTGAAGGCATAGATGATTTACCAATTGAATGGACGGACTACGAAGATATTGCTATCCAATTATACGAACGATTTGGTGATGATTTTAACGAAGGAAAAATTTACCGAATTCGATTTACGGATTTATTAGATTGGATTTTAGAAATTCCAACTTTCGTTGGAAAAAGAGAAGATTCTAATGAAGGACACCTCGAAATGATTCAAGCAAAGTGGGTATATGAATGGCGAGATAATCAGTAGTAACTTATGAATGTTTTAGAACAATTTCGAGATATTAATACCTTCATTTTTGATGTTGATGGTGTTTTAACCAATAGCGAACTAATCATTACTGAAAAAGGGGAGTTGTTGCGAAAAATGAATGCTAAAGATGGCTATGCAATGCGTAAAGCAATCATTGAAGGGTATAATGTCTGTATCATAACAGGTGGAAATTCGGCTGGTGTGGTTGATCGGTTAAAGGCATTAGGTGTTCAAGAAGTATATTATAAAATACACAATAAGTTGAAAACGCTTCAAGAGTATGTTGAAACATATGATATTGATCTCAACCGAACCTTGTATATGGGAGATGATATTCCCGATCACCCAGTCATGCGAAAAGTAGCTTTGCCCACTTGTCCTGCTGATGCTTGCCATGAAATTAAAGAAATTAGCCAATATATTTCACCCATAAATGGTGGTCGTGGCTGTGTTCGTGACGTGATCGAAAAAGTGTTGCGTTTACACGGTAAGTGGATGGAAGGTGGTGACGAAACCGTGACTAAATTAGATTTAGAATAGTGGCGGCGTTTTTAAAACTGATTCGTTTTCCGAATTTGATTATTGTTGGACTGACACAGAGTTTAATTTATTTTCTTCCCTTTCAATCTAGTGCAATTTTTTCTGGATTTACTCCGATACTTACCACTCCTTTATTTTTTTTACTGTCTTTTGCAACGATTATCATTGCAGCAAGTGGCTATGTCATCAATGATATTGTTGATTATGAGATGGATTTGGTCAATAAACCCCAAAAAGTCATCGTTGGAAAGTTTATAACACCTATTTCAGCCTATCAAATCTACTACATCCTTATCATTATTGGATTTTTTATATCCGCTTACATTGCTTTTCAAATCAATAATTTTTATTTGTTATCTGTTTATCCTACTGCGGTTGGCTTATTATATTTCTACTCAACATCGTTTAAAAAAAAACCGTTTTTAGGTAATCTGGTTGTAGCTACTTTTTGTGCTTTTGTGCCTGGCATTATACTGATTGCGGATTGGCAAATTTTTTATAATCCAAAGGATGAAGTTCTATTTTTAAGATTGATCCTATTTTATATGTTTTTTGCATTTATTACAACAATGATACGAGAAGCGGTAAAAGACATTGAAGATATAGAAGGAGATAGATTATATAACTGTCAAACAATACCGATTCGTTATGGACAGAAAGCAGCAGTTCAATGGGCTATTTTTTTGACAATCGTAATGATCTTTGGTTTACTTTTTTTTCAATATGTGTTGTCTGTTGCTTTTTTATCTATATTTTATAATGTATTTATTGTATTAAGTTTGTTCTTTTTAAGTCCGTGTATTTATATATTACTCAATCTATTTAAGGCAAACGAAAAAGTAGCTTTTACTGCTCTTAGTAAGGATATTAAATATCTGATGATAGGAGGCTTGTGCTATTTAGTTATAACTTCCAGATTAATGTTTTCAACTTTACTATTTTGATTATGATACAACTATCTAAAAAACTCATATTGGCTTCCAAGTCTCCACGTCGTAAACAGTTATTGAGTGAGGCAGGTTTTGACTTTGAAATCCGAACGATTGATGCCGATGAAAGTTATCCTGACACGATGCCTATTGACGAAGTAGCGGTTTATATTGCCAAGAAAAAAGCGATTGAAGCCAAATCAATGATTGCCGAGGACGAATTGTTAATTACCTCAGATACGATCGTCGTTTTGGGTGAAAATATCTACGAAAAACCCAAGGACTATGACGACGCTGTAAGAATGTTACGGATATTATCAGGTCAGAAGCACCAAGTTATCACTGGAGTTTGCTTGTGGACACACGAAAAGGAACGATTATTTTCGGAAACAGCAGATGTGTATTTTTCTGAATTATCGAACGACGAAATTGATTATTACGTAACTAAATACCAACCTTATGACAAAGCAGGTGCTTACGCCATTCAGGAATGGATTGGACATTGTAAAATTGACAAAATTGAAGGCACATATGCTAATATTATGGGCTTACCTGTCAATCGGATTTATAAAGAATTGCAATATTTTATTTAGTCCTCAGTACGATTTTCTACATCTAATAGAGTAGGCTTTTTATTGACTTGAACATTAGTGTATTCGTATGATGTCGGAATTTGTCCATAAGGTGGAATTGGAGCAGGTGCTGTTTGTGGCACTGAACCCGAACTACGGACAT
>JAHDFQ010000140.1 GCA_020628085.1 Saprospiraceae bacterium | reverse complement strand
ACGGAACTAAAGCCCCTGTTTCAGTATTGATTAATGCAATGTTATTCAAGTTTAAGTTAGGTGGACTACCATCAGCATCGAATACTTTGTTACAATTAATTTGCTCATTGAAAGTAATAGAAATTTCATCTCCAACTGTTAAAATTCCATCAGCGGGTTCAGGGGTACCGAAGAGTTCTGGAGCTTCGGTTTCTTTCTTCACTAAGATAACTTCTGAAATACCTGGTGCAAGACTTACATCAAAACATTGTGTAATTGCTCGAATTTCGTAATCTCCATCTTTTAAATCAGTCATATCCCATTGAATAATTTTAAAAATGGGATCATTAGCAAATTCAACAGCAGGAAGTTCTGTAATATTAATCCAAGAGCCATCGCCTGGTATCGGACGATATTGTACACGTACTAATTCTAAATCTGGATCAGTATTGACATATTCATTAAGGGTAATATTTAGTAATAAATCCCCATTAGGAGCTTCATTAGCAGGAGTCATTACATGATTTTGCAATGGAAAGCCGATATCTATAGGAGAACATGGTTCTATAAAATAGACATCCAGTTCTATGTTTTTGAAGAAGCGACGATAGTAATCCTCACCAGTTCCTCCATTTGCGGGGTTTGAAAAATCATCATAAATTAAAAAACTTCCATTTACATCTCCAGCATCATAGCCTACGGATTCAGAATGTTCTATTTGGCAAGCTGTACCAAAATATAAGCCTAAATTTTCAAAATCAAACTGTCCCGTACCTGGGTATTCTACTGTTACTGTTTTTAAGAAAGTTTCTTCACCAATAAATTGAAATTGTATTGGTGAAATTAGAGGTTGACCGTCTACTTTAATAATAGCTCCATCAGGATTACCATCTTCTTCTACACCCAACTCATAAACTAAGCCGTCGTCTCCATTTTGTCCGATATTACCTAATGTTAATCGGAAAACAGCAGGTGTATTAGAAGGTACATTGATTGCTACATTCTTATCTGACTGAATAGATACTTCTTCCCTATTACGCGTTCCTGGAATCCAAGGACACATGGATTCACCCCCTACTAGGTCAAAATAGTACGTATCAAACATATAGTCCTCAGGAGAAACATCTCCATCATCATCAAAAATATCTTCATCGTCAACAGGTATAGGATTACCGTCATCATCAAAGAATGATTGATCTTTACCATTTCTATAAACATCCACAGAATAAAAATCATTCAAATCATCATCTGCAAATGTATAAGATACTGTAGTAGTATTTTCTGTTGAGGAACCATTTCCAAAAGTGTTATCATAAGAGTACCCAGCAGTAAACTTCAAATCAGATCCTAGACCTGATATACCGATACCAAACTCGGTAGATACTTGCCCCCCACCACTAAACGAATATGTATTAGATGAATTTTTAGTTGAAGAAACAGTAGCTGTCTCTGTATAAATAACGCCTGCATCAAAAGTGACATTCTTGATTTTTTTAGAACGTGCTTTATTCTCTCTGTTTCTTTTAATTTCATCCCTCCATGCTTGAGCATCTTCTAACGAGTCAACGGATTCCAAATATGGAATAACATCTGTTAATAATTGCCATTCAGAATAAACAAATTCTGTTTCAAAGTCACCTGGCCAAATTCTTAAGCCAACGGTATCCTGAAAAGTACAACTAACAGGATCATAATCTAGTACATCAGTTGCACTGAGTATAAAATTCATAGCTGTTCCAAAGTACACATCGGCATAATCACCCCAAATATCGTCACCATCAGATGTACTAATTTCTTGGGTAGTTTCGACACAGAATTCAGCTGCTTCGGCTTTCTGTTGAGATGCTTTAAACTCTGCATGTATAGTTGTGGTATTTTTAACATCAACCTCTTCTATAACACCAGAACCTAAACCTGGGACAGCTATTAATAGAGTTTGTTTTTTTCCAAATTTCATAGCCAGGTCTGTCTCAAAATTTTCACTATGTAAGTGAGCAGATTCCCAAGTAGTACATATTTTCTTACCTTGTTCCCATGTTGCATAGGAATTATCTCCTGGAGGATCTCTCAATACAGCCATTACTTTTTCAGGAGCTTTGGTAACGATAGTGTTTTCACGTTGACGTTCTCCCAATACAATTGCATCATAAGTTGCAGTTGCTGATGCTCCATTTACAACGGTAGTAACTTGCAACGTTTTATTATATGGAGAAATTATATTAGGATTATTAACATGGTACTCGTATACAAATGTACTAGAATCACTCTGCATAAATTGTTGTGGACTATCTTGTAAACCATTATTAATTGCTAAATCAAAAGTATCCAAATAGCATGTACCTCCATCATAGGTTTCATATACTCTTATATCTGTAAAATAGGACTTATAAACAAGAGTGTCTTCACCTGTAATTTCACTTATTTTCTGAATTGGAGGAAAATATACTGATTCGTAAACAATCGGTAACGGAGGTCTATTAGGATCACAATCATAGGCGAAAATATTAGATATCTCACCAATTTCTACATTTGGTGCGGAAATGTACATAAAGTCAGTAGTATCTTTTTTAATCTCTCGAAGATCTATATCTTGACCTCCTTGTATTTGAAAATAATTGTAAATAATATTATTGGAGTGTTCTGTTATTGAAAAGGTCATAGGTATAGGAGGTAAAGAATTAAATGAAAACTTACCGTCAGGATTTAATAATTCTATAACTTCTTCGTAACAACCATTTTTAGCTCTTGCCTTAACCTTAACTACTGCTGTTATATCTCCATTAGCATCTGTAGGGATTACAGATTTTCTACATAAACCACCAAATACTTGACCTTCTACTTCTCGTTTCGTTGTATTTTGGAATAATATATTTGCAACAGGAATATTTAGTTGTCGCACTTCATAAAATGTTGGTAAAAAAGCGTGAGCAATAGAATCAGTTTTACCAAATTTTGGAGTAAGTACTAAGTCTGACCCTGGTTCAAAATCAGCAACAAATCGTCCGTCTTCATTAGTATAGATAGGAGGTAAATAAGAAAAACCATTGACTAATATTTCTACACTATCTTGATAACAGAATGTATCTTCAAACCGAATAACTCCTGATACGGATACTGTTGAAATATCTGTAAAATTAACATTCGAAACATTTGTATTTGAGTAATTTAGACTAACGTTTCGTTTGTTAGGCTGAAATTCATGACTAGTTAATACTTGATTATAAGTCACTATAGAATATGTGGCATTATTTATCAATCCATCAGACAACTGTTTTACACCTGCATTTTCAACATAATTTCCTTTTGCTTCGTTTAAAGCATAGTCTACGTAAACATAGTTTCTAGTAGAATCTCCTATGATAGGCTGTGGTGCTAGGGAAGATAATAACTGTGCATCAGATAATTCAAACGCTTTGCTATATACTACAAACTCATCAATCAATCCAGTAAATGCATTAGCCATACTTGTTGTATCACTTATACCCAATATCCAGTTACTTCCTGACCAATCACCGCCTAAGTTAACATTAGTAAAGGTTTGGAAAAAAGCTCCATTTTGAGAAATATTTAATGTATTAGTCGAAGCATCAGATGTTAATACAAAATGTTCATATTGCCCAGATACTGTTCCGATATCATGTATTGTTCCACCAAAATTTACTGTATAAGTTCCATTTTCGATGTATAACTCAAAATTAGAATCTTTTTTTAGAATAGTCTGACGAGATTCTATATCAAAAGGCATAAATACAATTTCCATTGTATTAGTATCAGGAATATCGAAGTCAGGTAAAGTTATATATGTGTTATTAGCAGCATTAAACTCAAGCGCGTAATTACTATAAAAATTCTTTTCAGGAGTAACTACAAATTGATTTTCCTGACTGTAATCGATACCTTCAATGATATAATTACCATCGGTATCTGTTACACCTGCGTTCATCAACATAGGAACATTTTGAGCTATAAATTTACCTCCATACATATAAGCATGCATGTCGTTTTTGGTTAAATCGAAAGCTATTGTGCCTATACCTTCATCAAATTTCCAGTAAGCTACTAAATCTGGGTTTCGACTACTTTCTGTGATATCTTTACCTAGTAGTATTTCAGTTTGTGTTAATGTTTTATTGTAAATACGAGTATCATCCAATTGTCCCTTATAAAAGGCGCTTCCATCAAAATTACGTCCAATAGGGAAGCGACTTATCAAAGAATTATTCATAGTTGCTGTAAAAGAGTTTACATATTCACCATCTAAATACATTGTGACAGACGTACCATTATATACTGCTGCTACATGATGCCAACCTGAAGGGTTGGTAGAAAATGAGATGAGTCCTTCTGTTGAAGTTGTACCACTCCCAACACCGAAACGAACGCCCATCGGGTCAGTTGTATCGGAGGCTCTTAACCACCAATTTTTGTTGTACTCACTTCCCAAATCGATAATTCCTGCACCGTTATTCGTTTCTACCTTTACCCAAGAACTAACTGTCCAAGCATCAGCAGGTAATTTAGAACTGTAGGAAACACATAACTCATCATCTACTCCATTGAAAGACATAGCTTGACTAAAAGTAGGCGATACCTTTACAATAGCATCTGGAACTGGATTACCATTTTTAGTTGTGATTCGACCTGTAACTACACCATTAGGACTCACAAATCCAGTTTGAAAGCCTCTCTGACTCTGGATTCCATCACTCGCAACAGCAATAATGCTATAATTATAGATTTCTCCAGCTTGTGTGTTGAAATCTGTGAACTGAAAAACATCGCTATCTAGCTTTGCCATGAAATTTCCATCTCTGTACAATTTAAATTCTAATACAGGAGGACTTAATTTATTAACTTCCCATTCTACCACAATTCGATCTGGATAATTTCCTTGTGATGCCGTTAATAAAGGTGGAGAAGGAGGCATTAAATACCGTGCAAAAAATCCATTTCCAGATAAGTAAGCATTATTTTGAGGATGAAACTGACTTGCAATTGGCTGACCTATGACAGCATCAGTTCTATTGAAATTGTTGGCCATATTAGTGACTCCACCATAAAAAACCTGTGCATTTGTTATAAAATCGGTCGATCCATAAGGATTACAAACCGTATCTAACACCTGTGCGTGTAAACTGGTGTATGATAGTATGAAACAAAAAATCCATATTCCACACCATCCTGTTTTGTATAAAGAGTTGTTCTTTATCATAATAAACATGATTTAAATAAAATGTATGAAAAAATTAAGATTAGTTGATTCGGATGTAGATATATAAATTGAGGTTATCAGGTCGGGTTTCGGTACCTCCTGTCATATCTGTATCCCCTACTACTGAGTGTCTGTGATTGGTATCAGATGGATTTATCGTTCTATTACTAACATTTTGTGCCTGTTGAAACCCGTTACCACCAGCTCCATGTGATGCTGGATAATTATCAAAATATTTTGCGGTATAACTACTATTCAAAGCAGTATTATAGCTCGTCCATAGATTAATATAGTGATCATGCTCTTTAAATGCTTCTGTCTGTACTGTTGCAATTGGACTAGCTGTCGTACGATCATTATCGTAGGCTTCATTATACTCATGTGCTCTTAAGAAAAGACCACTAGCATCAGGTGAATTCGTCATACCAGTTATAGCTGCTAGTGCAGATCCAGAGATATCACCACCATTCATTGCTACCCAGCAATCTCCATTTTGTGCAGCAAATTGAGTAGGGTCAAGGATAGAGTATTTTACATCTCCAACCGCGCCCGAACATGTAACCGAGTGAGCGGCATAGGTAAAAGGAGCATGTGTCATTTTTATACGTGGAGTCATTTCGCTTCCGCCGATGGTTACCCCAACATAAGCTACATTCACCGTATCGAAAACAGCAACAGGAATAGCTGTTATCTCTCCTAAATATACAGTGTATAAACCATTTTTAACGGGAACATCTGTATGTGTTTCATTCCATTTAGAATCCATGTTAGTAGGATCATGATAAATATTAAATTCCAATGTGTAGTTTCCATCTTCTACGGCTATACCGCTAGCTTCTCTTAAAATACCTTGTATACTAATCGTTCGATCATTTTGTGCTGAAATAAACGTTGTTGCTACAACGGCAAATAAAATTGTCAAAAAGATAAATTTCTGTTTCATCTTAAAAAAGGTTTTAGTAGTTGTAAAAATTATTGTTAATAAAGGATATAAGTCTACCAAGTTAACTGGAACATTTTCCAATTAACAGTTAAATAAATACAGTTATAAGAGCATTAAATATTAGCTATTGAGATGGTCAAATCCATCTAATAGATCATTCAATATTGATTGGTCTTAAAGTTTTATTAGGTGCGTTAAAGAATCACCTGAATTAGAGATTTTAGTAGTACAGCTTTACAGGATGTGAAATAGATTATTTGTATTTATAGGTGCAATTTAGGCGTATGTTCTGGTTCATCCAAAATTACAAGGGTTCTTTACGGTGAATGGTAACTATGTTGCGACGAATGGTAATGGTCTTTTTTGTGACATAGTTTAATGTTAATTAATATAATTGTTTTTATAATAAGAAATAGATAGTTTGGTGTAATTCAATTTGTTTTAGTATAAATATGGTAATTTCAAGGTTATTCAAACTTATTAATGGCGGCTTCTAGCATTTTACGTTTAGAACGACTTACTGGAATGCTTAGGTTTTGAATGAAAATGGTGCTATTAGAAAAGTCAATACGTTCAATGGCTTTGATTTGTACAATATATGAACGGTGCGTTCGCAAAAAGAAATTAGGTGGGAGTAAACTTTCAATTTTGGATAAGGTCAGGCGGGCAAAAAATTTCTCATCTTTGTTAGTATAGACACTAATATAATCTCGATCTGCTTCTATAGCCACAATATCCATTTTGTCTATTTTATGATATACTTTTTGACGTTTAAAAAACAGGAAATCATTTAGGATAAAATCTGTTTCCTCGTCAGAGGTACTTCCATTAGATTTGTTTTTGATACTAGTAAGGCTTGAAACAGCAAGATTGATGGTAGAAGTCAAAGATATCATACTTACAGGTTTGACTAAGTAGCCAATCATTTTAGATTGACAGGCTTTGTCGTAGTGTTCATTGTCTTCGTAACTGGTAATATAAAGTATTGGAATATCTAGGTGTTGGATTTTTTTTCCAATGTCCAAACCCGACAAATTACCTTTTATATCAATATCCATCAAAATTAAATCTACTCGTTTGGTATTTATGATTGCAAAGGCGTCATCGGAGTTATCTACTACTCCAGCTACCTGATAGCCAATTTTCTTCACGAGCATTTCTAATTCCAAAGAAAAAGAAAAATCATCCTCCACTATTAATATATTCAAAGCCTTCATCTATAGTTCAATTTTCTTTATTAAAAGTACAGAAATGATATTTCAAAATGTCCGTTTTAATTTTAAAAAAGGGTGGATGGTCGTTAGGATACGATGAATGGTATTATGATGAGGGTAAATGAATTATAAACGTTGTTCCTTCCCCTATCTGACTATGTACTTTGATATATCCTTTGTTCAATGTTACTAATTCTTCAACCAAATGTAAACCTAAGCCCGTTCCTTTTTCACCATCTGTTCCTTTCTGACTTTTATCTTTTTCTAATACAAAGAGTTGGTCAACTTGTTCAGGTGTCATACCTATTCCATTGTCTTTAATTTTTATTTTAAGATATTGGTCACTTGCTTCTGCGCTCAATTCAATTCGTCCGCCTTGAGGTGTATATTTAATAGCATTATCTACTAGATTTCGGATGATAGTATGCAAAGCATTTGCATCTGCAATAACCGTTATTGCTCTATTGATGGTACTGTATAAGGAGATTTCTTTATCATCAGCAACATTTTCGAAAATCTCAAATATTTCATCAATTATATTTTTTAACATGATATTTTCAGGATGATAAGGCATCACGTCACGTTGCATTAAAGCCCAATTTAGAAGGTTATCAGTTAAGCGATGTAGCGAAAAGGCTTCTTTTTCTATCGTATCTCCTAACTTATAAAGACGATTGAAATCTTTTGATTCTAACAAGTAGTTGACTTTTTCAGTAATACCTCGAAAAGCTAAGACGGGTTTTCGTAAATCGTGTCCAATGATGGCAAAAATGCGATCTTTTGTTTGGTTGACTTTTTCGAGTGCTTTGTTAGTGATACTTAGTTCCTGTGTTCGTTCTTTTACTTTTTGCTCAAGTAAACTGTTTTGTCTTTGAAGTATGCGTTGGTTCTCTTCGGCTTGTTCTAATGCTTCACGTTTATGTTGATTAAATTTATATGATAGTGCATTAGACATTAAAACACCTAATAAAACTAAGCCAAATTTTCCACTATTTTCTGTATAAAAATTAAATGGAATAATTCCTAATCTTGAAATAGAACTAATGTAGCCTGCAATATTTCCACAAGAAAAAGCGACTAAATAATAAAGCGCAATCGGTTGTCCTTTAAACCAGATATAACAACCAATAACCATTTCACTAAACATCATTACAAGCAAAACTAAATGGGTTAACTTGGTATAAGTAGGACTTTCCGTAATGATATTAAGTACACATAAAATGGAAGCAGCAACTATAATAAAAAGAAAAAGGTATCGGAAGTAGGGCGCTTGTTTCTTTAATTGTAAAAAATGAATAGTAAACAAACTTCCTGCAATCATAATTAGGTTAATCAATGTCCCAGCTCCTCCGTTTAGTATCGGGTAATCCTGCCAAAAATACTCAAAACCTAAACCTGAAGTTCGGAGTACCATGATAAAGTACAAGAACAAAATAGCACATAGATATAGATATTCTTCTTCTCGAATACTGAAAAACAAAAATAAATTATATAAAGCTAATGCTAATAATATTCCTGATACAAACCCATCAAATACATCTTTTTGATGAATTTCATTAATGATAGCATTAGAACTAGATATAGAGAGTGGTAAGTAAAAGTCGTTGGCAGTACTCGCTTCAATAATCAACATTTTTGGTTGTTTCCCCAGATCAAAAGTAAACCCTGTAGAGTTATAGGTTCGAGTGTTATAGGGACGTAAACAACCGCTTTTTTGAGTACTTAACTTTCCAAAAACATCAATCGTATAAACATTTATATAATAGATAAGTGCATTATTTTGTAGTAAAAATAGACGTTCCTGCGTTTTGTTATCAATTTTGACAACAATCCATATCTTAGATTGGGTTATCCCAAAGTTGAGCTGATTATCGTTTTTCCAAGTTTGGAAAATAATACTAGAATCATTTTGAATATCTTGTACAGTATATTGGTGACTCGTATCTATAAAATAGCGAACATGTGGAGCAATATTAACTGTTGCTGCAATATCGTCATATACTACGGCGGTCTGTCCCTGTACATTCAAATACGATATACAACTGATAGTAACCAAGAGTACTCGCATAGTCAACCAGTTTATTTGCTTAAAGTTTCTTTTAATTATTATCACATCTAAACATATATATTAAGTAGTAGGTCAGAAAAATTAGTATAATAACCGCCTTCAAAACCTCCAAAAAAGGCATAAAAACTTCCTGACTGTCAGTGTTTTATAACTTTTTTGAAGGTTGGCGTTATTATACCTGCCTGCGGCGTGCAGGCAAGTAATTTTGTCCGACCGCTTAAGTCAATACACTGAGGTGGATTTATCATTACCGATCTAGGATCGTCAAAACGTATAGCGAATACTTCCCAAAATACGTCTTCGAAGTAAAGAGTTACCTGAAACATGTCTAAAGTTTCCTTCAAAATTATTTATTTGAGCTACATAAATCGTTGGAACTTCTGCATTTCTTGCATTGATGATACTACCGATGCCTTGATTGTTGAGCACATTGGTCGAGCTAAAGCGTAAACTTAGCTTTTTAGAAATATTGAAATAAGCGTTTGCACTCATCAGATTTCTTGCTGGATATTGAAGGGTATTATAAGGATCAATCCAACGTTTTGAAATCAAATTGTTATTGATATTAAATCCAAATTTTTCTTTTTGATAACCCAATGTAATATTCCAAATGACTGGCGGAATATCAGTTAATTCATTACCTTCAAAATCATGAAATTCAGATATGATTTCGTCAGGATCATTCGGGTTTGTATATTGAATGGTTTGAGTATAATCCGTATAATAGGAATATTGAGCCGTCAAAGTGGTTCGTGCATATAAACCTTTAAATCGCTTCGGCGTATAAATAAAACTACATTCCAATCCTCGAATGTGATTATCACCTACTGGAATTTGTATTGTTACATCTCCGTTATAATCTGCTAATCTTCGATTGTTGATGTCTGAACTGAAAAGCGTAGCATCTAAACTCCATTCATCGGTAGATTTACGATAACCTATTTCAAAACTATTGATGTTTTCATTTTCTTCTACTCTAGGATTTAAATAAGAATCAGGAGTTGAACCTGTAATAACGGGAATATAATCACGCATATCAGGCGCACGATAGGAGCGAGAGAAACTGGCATAAAATGCTGAATTAGAATGGAGTAAATAGTTAGCACCCATTGAAAAACTCAATCCTGTATGACTTAGTCGATAGTTGAGTGCCTCAGATGTATTTTTGTTTTCCGTAAGGTCGAAACCTACATAATCATATCGAATACCAGCATGAATATTTAATTTTTCGTCTATACTAATTTCATCATGTAAGTATAAAGAGTAGGTGTTTTCAAAGCCATTAGTATTTCTGAAAATTTCTGTATAAATACCTTCAACAGATCCAATTATAAATAAACTATCAATTGCTGTTTGGGGAGTGGTACTATCAGTTGTATATAATGAAAAGTTAATCGAAGAATAATTATGAAATATGCTAGCATACCCTCCCAAACTTAAAGTATGGGAAAGTTGACCTGTATCAAATGTTTTGAAAACACGAATATCCTCAATAATATCGTAGGTTTTGTCACCACCATCACTCAAGCCGCCTCCAAACAAAAGTCGAACTTGATCGTCTCCAAATGTAGCAACAGAGTTTACTCCTCTAACTGCGGCATTGTTATTCGGTGTTTCTAAACCCGATCCAAATACCATCGACTGATAGCGGAATTTATTGATTAAATAAAAACCACTACCTAAATCCATATTTAGATTTACACCAACATTATAACCTTTTGAAAACATGTTTTTTGGAAACCATTCGCCGTATCGGTTAGTGGCAGTAGCACCTCCTGGAAATGTAATGGGCCACGCTTGTCCTTCGTATCCATTACCTGATTGTAAAACAGCATCTTTAGTTGTCCAACCCTCAATCGGCTTAGTTAAATCCTCTGGTGAATAGGGAACATCACGAAGTAAATTAACCCTCAAGTCAATCACACCTGCATATATCCTTAACTGTCCTTTGTTTTGTTCAAACAACTTATCTATATTAACCCGAAATTGACCTCCTTTATCTGGAAAGGGCATATTTTTATACCCATCATCGGTCATTAGAAAACCACCCGCATTGTATCGCCAAGATTTATCTTTCGATAAAGAACCATTGATATTTACATCCAATTGATACCAATTGTTATCTCCAATTTTAGCTTCTACAATCGCATTAGTTGTTGTAGCACCTGTTTTAGAAATAAAATTATAAGCACCAGCAGTTGAGCCCCTACCTAGCAATGTAGCCGTATTGCCTCGCATAAATTCAGCTTTACCTACGTTTAAATCAGGTTTAAAGGTTCCGTCTGTAGCCATCATAGGACTGCCGAACGTTCGCACTCCGTCTATTAGTTGAGTAGAGTAAACCATACTTCCACTAGCGTCTGGAAACCCCCTTATATAAATTGAATTTCTAGAACGCCCTCCGTTGGTTTGCACATTTACGCCAGGAGTGAAACGAAGATAATCCATAAAACTAGTAGGTGTAAAGCGTTCCAATTCTTTTGTGGAAAGTGACTCAATGGCAGTAGTCGCACGAAGTTGGCTCGTTGGTTTACTAGAAGCAGTTACAATCACTTTACTTAAAAATGGAATGTCTTGTTGTAATACAACTTGGAGTCTCTCTTTATCACTGACAGGTATGTTGGTTGTTTGAAATCCAATATATTGAAAAGTAATATCACTTTCTTTGGAAGTTAATTCAATAGAAAATGTTCCATCTAATTCAGATAAAATATTATTCTGTTCATTGTTGGTTTCATAAATTAGTACAAAAGGTAAGCCTTCTTTTTGATCGTTATATACAGCTCCTTCAACAATATATTGTGCTGTACCATAATGAACAAAGAACATATAGATTACTGTTAGAATTAATTTTATAAGATTGTTTAAAGTCATAAAGTAGCATGAGTGTGAATTCATTTGGTTTAATGTGTGTTTTATCCTAAAGTTTTGTCATTTCGCAATAGGTAAGGCAATATTGAAACTTGTTCCTTGACCCAGCTGACTCATAGCTTTAATTGAGCCTTTATTGATTTTTATTAATTCTTCAACCAAATGTAAACCTAAACCTGTTCCTTTTTCACCAGCCGTCCCACGTTTACTTTTGTCTTTTTGTAATAAGAATATGGATTGTAGTTTATGTCGTTCCATTCCAATTCCATCGTCTATTATATTAATTTGTACTTGATTATTTTGTACTTCAGCTTCTATTTCAACAGTGCCACCATGTGGTGTATATTTAATAGCATTATCAATTAAATTACGGATGATTATACGAAGTGCGTCAGGATCAGCTAAGACTTCCAAATTGGAATCAATAGATGATTGAAGTTGGATGTTTTTATTGTCAGCAATAGATTGAAACAAGTCCATTATCTCATTCACGATTATTTTTACTTTGATATTGCTAGGTTGATGTGGTAGTACATCTCGTTGCATTAATGCCCAATTGAGCAGATTATCAGTAAGTCGATTAAGTGAAAGTGCTTCTTGCTCGATGGTCGTTCCAAGTTTATTCAATCGCTCAAAATCCTGCTCTTTGAGTAAATAATTGACTTTTTCAGTAATACCCCGAAAGGCTAAAGCAGGTTTACGCAGATCAT
>JAHDFQ010000139.1 GCA_020628085.1 Saprospiraceae bacterium | reverse complement strand
TCCAAATTAAAACGTGTACAGTTACACTTCGAATCTAAAAATAACATATTATGGCGGACAATAAAATAATTTTCTCCATGGAAGGCGTTTCCAAAACCTTTCAAGGAGCAAATAAAAAAGTATTAAACAATATTTGGTTGAGCTTTTTCTATGGAGCAAAAATTGGGGTTTTAGGTCTCAATGGTTCTGGAAAATCAACTTTGTTGAAAATCATTGCAGGATTGGATCAAAACTATCAAGGAAATATCGTCTTTGATGGATCGTATAAAATTGGTTTTTTACAACAAGAACCAGAATTAGACGATAATAAAACGGTTCGTGAAGTTGTCGAAGAAGGCGTTCAAGAAATTGTGGATTTGATGAAAGAATATGACGAAATCAATCTGAAATTTTCTGAACCCATGAGCGATGATGAGATGAATAAACTCATCGAAAAGCAAGGCGAATTGATGGATCAACTCGATCATCACAACGCTTGGGAACTCGATAATCGTCTTAATACAGCGATGGATGCACTCCGTTGTCCGCCCGATGATGCTAAAGTCAGTGTTTTATCTGGTGGTGAACGTCGTCGTGTAGCATTAGCTCGTTTGTTGTTGAGCAATCCTGATATTTTACTATTGGATGAGCCTACCAACCACTTGGACGCTGAGTCGGTACATTGGTTGGAACAGTATTTACAAAATTTCAAAGGAACGGTCATTGCCGTAACGCATGATCGTTATTTCTTAGATAATGTAGCAGGTTGGATTTTGGAACTAGATCGTGGAGAAGGGATTCCGTGGAAAGGAAATTACTCGTCTTGGTTGGAACAAAAAGCCAAACGCCTTGAACAAGAAGAAAAAACTGAAAGTAAGCGTCGTAAAACATTGGAACGTGAATTAGAATGGATTCGAATGGCTCCCAAAGCCAAGCAATCTAAGGGTAAAGCTCGTTTGAACGCTTACGATAAACTGGCAAGTGAAGAAGGAAAAGCAAAAGAATCAAAATTAGAAATTTTCATCCCATCTGGACCACGGTTGGGTGATGTCGTCATTGATACACATGACTTGACCAAAGGCTATGGTGATCGAATTCTATTTGAGGATTTATCTATTTCGATTCCAAGAAGTGCCATTGTGGGTATTATTGGTGCAAATGGAGTTGGAAAAAGTACGCTTTTCCGAATTTTAATGGAAAAGGAAAATGCTGATTCAGGAACCGTTACTAAAGGGGAAACGGTTCAAATTTCGTATGTCGATCAAAGTCACGAGGAACTAACGAACACCGATAAAACGATTTATGAAGTGGTTTCTGGTGGAAATGATTTGATAGAGATAGGCAATACAACTGTCAATGCAAGAGCATATTTAAGCCGCTTCAACTTTGCTGGTGGCGATCAGCAAAAGAAGATTTCAGTACTGTCGGGTGGAGAACGCAACCGCTTACATTTAGCCATGACATTACGTGAAGGCGGCAATGTGTTGTTGCTAGATGAGCCTACCAATGATATTGATATTAATACCCTACGAGCATTAGAAGATGCTTTAGAGAATTTTGCAGGTTGTGTGATGGTGATCTCGCACGATCGTTGGTTTATTGACCGTTTGGCAACGCATATTTTATCCTATGAAGATGATGGAAAAGTAGTCTTTTTTGAAGGAAACTATTCTCAATACGAGGCTAAGAAAAAAGCAGAATTGGGTGATACTACTCCAAAACGTCCACGTTTTAAAAATGTGATTAATAGATAAATATTGAAACAATAGCTTTGATCGATCAAAACTATTGCTTAGTCTAATTTGAAATGACATCATGACAATTTAAAAGTAGAGTATGATTAAATATTTATACCCCTTGTTTTTTTTGTCTTCTATTTGGAATGTAACAGCTCAAGATAAAATAGAGTTTATTACATTAAAAGTAAAGAAGCCATTACAAATGATGGACTTTCATTGTGATGAAGTAATTGATTTACGGAATGATAAAAAAAGTATTGGTTTTATTCGAAAAGGTTTATCTAAGAAAAAAAGGATAGCGGATTTTCCTGATGACTTTGAGAATTATCTAAAAAAATCAATAGATATCTTACTTCCTAAAAAGGAAAACTCAATAGGTATAATTTTAGGCATTCGTGGAATTGATATTTCAGAATATGAGGGTCATCGTGAAGAAATTGGCAAATGTAGAATGCAAATCGAAATTTGTAAAAAAGAAGGGGATATAATTTATTCTATAGGCTATGAAGATATTGTCATCAAAGGGAAAGGTATAGACGTTACTAAAGGACATTCTAAACGAATATTGAAAACTATTGAAAAGGCTTTAACTCGATTTAGAGTTAGAGATAACATATATAGAAAGGGTATTCTTTTAGATGAAGCTTTGGCAATACCAAAATGGGATTTGAATCAAGTTCCAAAAAAAGGCTTGTATTCATCTCTAGGTCAGCTACTACAACAAAGACCGTTTTTGGAAAATGGTTTTGACGTTCAAGTTATTCTTAAAGAAACACATTTTCCACAATATACTCTACATAAAGAAATTGGAAATATTGAAACTCCGTTCATCTCTGATGGAGAAGATTTATTTATAAAGGCTGAATTATATGGAGGAAAAGGATATTATCGTAAAGCAAAATATTTAGGGAAATATATTTATGTAGAAGATTATATTCCAATACATCAAACTTCTACAGGGTCAATGATGGGTTCAATCGTTGGGCCAGTAGGTTCAGCAATTGGATACGCATTAGATTATAATATTAGGAGTTTAGGTTATATATTGAACACAGATACTGGAAACTGTTATTTTCTAGATCGTTTAAACCTATCTGCTCTTTTAAAAGAGCATCCTGATTTAATTGAAGAATTTGAAAAATCAAATAAAGAACCAGAGGATGTTGCTAATATAATAAGAAAGCTTAATGAAAAATCAAAATAGGCTGTAACACTTTTTTGCTATTAACTAACAAATAGAGTTGCCACATTATAGTGACTTATCAATCAAATCATCATGGAACAAGAAAAAGAAGCCTATATTCTCGGAACAGAACAAGCAGAACTACACCGACTTGGTGTACAGCATCAGGTATGGGCAAGTGAGGCACGCAACGCTTGGCAATACGCCGAATTTAGTCAAGGACAGACCATTTTAGATTTGGGTTGTGGACCAGGGTTTTGTACCCGTGATTTGGCATATATCGTTGGAGAAACAGGTAAAGTAATCGGAGTCGATTTAAGTGCTAATTATATTGAGTTTCTAAAAAAAACAGCAGAACTACATCAATTACATAACGTCCAACCTTTGCATACTTCTTTTGATGATATGGATTTAAGTCATGTGAATTTAGATGGTGTGTACGACCGTTGGGCATTAGCTTGGATTCCGAATCCGCAAGAGATTATACAAAAAATAGCAGACGCCATGTTGCCAGGAGCAGTTTTCGTTGCACACGAATATTACGATTGGTCTACTTTTCAAACGCAACCCATCATGCCAAATCTGAAGAAGGGCATTGCCGCAGCTTTACGATCTTTTAAAGAACAGGCAGGTGATATTGATGTCGGGCGATTTTTACCTTCGATGTTTGAGAAAGCAGGTTTAGATGTTATACGGACTCGACCAATGGCAAAACTCGCCACACCCGACGACCTCACTTGGCACTGGCCAAAAAGTTTCTTGAATATTTATTTACCTAAATTAACACAATACCTCACACCAGAAGAGGTAGATTTAGCGTTAGAAGACTTAGAAGAACTAGAATATCAGTCAGGAGCAACGATTTTTTGTCCACAAATGATTGAAGTGATTGCTGTTAAATCATAAATAGCAACTAAATTGTAACCAAATCAAACAATAATATATGCTTAGAATGCTAGCCACGATACTCTTTTTAGGGAGTATCCAACTCGTTTCAGCTCAAAAAGAAACGAGTATTAAAATTCATTTTGATGGTAATCTTGGATTAGAGGTCGAACGAGAAATCGCTCCAAAGTTTTCGCTTACATTAAAATCAGAGTATGATGTAAATCAACTTCGTCCAGATTATTGTAATTTAGACACCTATACTACTACATTCCCTCCTTTCAATGTTAGACTAGACACCTTTACAATTATTAACACCGAAAGATATGATATTATAACTACTAATATTGGGGGAAGATTTTATCCTCTCGCAAATAGTAACAATCTTGGTTTATATACTGGGTTATCATTAAATTATCAATACTCGAACCTAAGTGATGAAAATTCAGAAGCGAATCATCAATTCTTTGTGGAAGTTCCTTTAGGCTACAAATGGCGTTTTGCAAAACGGTTTGTATTTGAATTTGGATTCACCACAAGTATTATTCCTGTTAATAATCAATTTTGTGATAATCATCAAAAAGTATCTTTAGTCGGTTCTTATTTTTTAATGGCTGGCTATCAAATCACTAAAAACAATCAAAATGAAGAAGAGTCTATTAACCCTATTACTAAGTAGCAGTTTTATATTATTATTTGCTCAAAAACATACTGAAATTAGTATTGATTTACCTGCTTTGAGTTACTATAATAATGCACTCGAATTAACAGCAGAACATCAATTGAATGATCGGTTTTCTATTCTTTTAGGAGCTTCCTACAAATTTAAACGTAGGTTAAGTCATAAAACAGGTGAAAATATAATTTATCTTGAACCAGACTCAACCATAGTCACTGAAAGTATTTATGAACGCTATAATTCACAGTATTTAGATGTATTTATAGAAGGTCGATATTATTGGACGCCCAAAAATGGGATGGATCGCTTTTATGTTGGTCTAGGAATATATGGTGAAACCTTAATTCATGCAGAACAAGATTATCCAGAAAGTAGGGAATCTGGTAAATTATCTGCAAATGCTCCAATAGGATACAAATTTGTTATCAAAGATAAAGTTTCAATAGATTTTGGTATGAATTTCTTATTTGGTATTCAATCTTATGAAAATCCGATCTCAGGAAGAGAATTTAGCAATTTCGCTATTGATGTGTTGTTTAACGGTCGAGTCGGCTATCGGTTTTGATGAAAATTGTGATTCCATATAGGGCTTATAATAAAGACAGGTCACTGTGGCTTAATTTCATTGTTGCAATTCATATTTTGATAATGATTATCGCAATTGGTACCTTAAATGTATATACCGCAATTATTACCTTATGCTCATTATTAATCTTATCAATGGCTTGGATAGGTGATTTTTTTCCTAAAGGTTACTTAAAATTAATCATCAATAATAAGCATCTGTATATCAATGTCAATGGTGCTGATTTAAAAGTCAAATCGTATTATTTTTTTTGGTCTAATATTTTCACAGTAATTGGTAATGGAAATACTGCCCTCAGAAACGATCAAACGCATATTATAAATATTCAATTAAATGTTTTCTTTCAGTTAGAAAATAGAAAAAAAGTAATTATAAAAAATCGACTCTTTCAGTGGCAGTCTGCACCAGTTAATTGGAAATATAAACATTTTGATCCTAATGACTATGATTCTATCCATGTTACACATTATGATTTAAGAAAACTAAAACGCCAAATCCGAACACACAGGAACTAAACCGCTGTATAATGCGTAGATAGCAACATAACATCAAAAAAGTTGAGTCATTCAACACTTTTAATACGACTTTATTAAAACAAACAATATTCATCAATTTTAAAACATCTAATATGAAAATTAGAGTAATCGTACTACTCCTAATGGCGAGTAGTTTCTTTGTAAATGCCAGTGACAGCTTAACAGTTACCCAAGAACTCACCGAAGCTGAAATAATGGTACTATACAAACAATATGCAGATAGTATAGTAAGTACATTGACCTATGATACGGGTTTAGTAAATCTTAAAAATGACATTGCTGTCATTGAAGTTCCTGGTGGATTCAAATACTTAAACGGGAAAGATAGCGAAATGGTATTGACAGATTTATGGGGAAATCCCCCTAATCAAGGAGGTGGAGATATGTCTCTGGGCATGTTATTCCCAGAAGCAGCTTCTCCCATGTCAGACTCAATGTTTGCTATTAATATTACGTATGTTGAAGATGGTTATATCGATGATTCAGATGCTCGTGATATTGACTACGATGATCTTTTAGAAACCATGCAGAGTGATGCCGTAGAAGAGAATAAATATAGATCAGAAATGGGATATGAACCAATCCAAATCGTTGGTTGGGCATCCAGTCCATACTACGATGCAGAAAATAAGAAACTGCACTGGGCAAAAGAATTAAAATTTGGAACATCTCCAATCAATACACTGAATTATAATATCCGCATTTTAGGACGTAAAGGGTATTTGCAACTCAACGCCATTGGAGAAATGTATGTGTTAGATCAAGTAAAAGAAAACATTACACCAATATTATCAAGTGTCAATTTTAAGCAAGGTAATCGCTATGCTGATTTTAATCCTGATATAGATGAAGTTGCTGCCTATGGAATCGGAGGTTTAATTGCAGGTAAGGTTCTAGCAAAAGCTGGTATTTTCGCTAAATTGGGGCTTGTACTAGCTAAATTTTGGAAAATCATTGCGGTAGCTATTATTGGTTTCTTTGCTGGTATCAAAAAACTGTTTACAGGAAAAAATGAAGACCAAGCAAGGGCTTAACAGCTAATTTAATTTTAATGAGATCCTTTGAGGTACTAGCTACTTCGAAGGATTTTTAATATTGTCGATCCGCTCTTTTTATCGCCCATTTCATCATCAAAGAGAAAACAACTCCAATCAATACACCCAGTTCAATTCCTAGAATAAGTGTACAAACAAACGTCATCATCATGACCACAAAATTAGGTTTATCCACTTGCCATAAATGCTTGGCTTCTTGATATTCCAGTAAACTCCGAACGGCTAATAAAATAATAGCTGCCAAAATGGCTTTAGGTAAATAATAAAAAATGGGGGTTAAAAAAAGTAACGTTAATGTGATAAGTACAACAGTAACCAATGATGAAACTGCTGTTTTTGCACCAGCTTCATTGTTGATCGCTGAACGTGTAAAACTACCAGAAGTTGGTAGAGCTTGAAAAAATGCACCACCTATTTTTGCGATACCCAATGCAAATAATTCTTGATTTGGACGAACGGTGTAAT
Organism: Saprospiraceae bacterium; assembly: GCA_020628085.1. Taxonomy (GTDB): domain Bacteria; phylum Bacteroidota; class Bacteroidia; order Chitinophagales; family Saprospiraceae; genus JAHDES01. Next base: position 5,978 of record JAHDFQ010000139.1, on the reverse strand, counting down.
AATCGTGTTTGGATTCCATAGCTTTTGCTATCCCAATACTTTCTACAATTCCGATAATAGTAACTGTAAATACAGTAGGAAGTAATAACTGCACTTTTTCAATACTTAAAAAGGGTACTTCAAAATCGGGGAGTCCACTTGGGACTTCTCCAACAATTTTCAAACCATAATCCGTCAAATTCAAACCATAACTCAATACCGTCCCCAAAACAACAACGACTAAAGCAGATGGTATTTTGGGACTTTTTTTCTTAATGAATAGCATAATTATAATCGCACCGACACACATCACAAAGGCAATCCAATTGATGTCATATAAATGTGTTCCTGCATACGAAACCGTTTCATGTAAATGATGAAAACGAGGTATTTCAAAACCCAACAAATCCTTCAATTGTGAAGCAAAAATGATAATAGCGGCAGCAGAAGTAAATCCAGCTATGACAGGATGTGACAGATATTTAACCAAAAATCCTAATCGTAAGACACTGAATAAAACCTGCAATAATCCGATTAATAAAGCTGCTAAAATAGCAAAAGACACAAATTCTGGAGAGAGCGGTTCGGCAATTTTACTAATCCCTTCGGCAATCAAAATAGCAGAAACTGCGACTGGGCCAACCGATAAATGTCTGGACGAACCTAAAATCGCATATAAAAATAAGGGCAACAAGCCTCCATACAACCCATAAATTGGTGGTAAACCCGCTAAAACTGCATAGGCCATCGCTTGCGGAATAAACATCACACCAACTGTTAATCCTGCAATCACATCTGCCCATAATTTGGAGGTAGAATATGATCCTAAATCTTCGACTAATGGAGATATACGTTTTATAAAACTCAATATTTTTGGTTTCAATCAATAATAGAAATGGATACGTAATAGAGTAACAATTGATACAAATTAAAAAATCAATAAAAATTTTACTTTTTAAAAAACTTTCCAAATCAAATTTAGTTATTGTTGTATCTGCAACTAAATTTATGAAAAAAGATATTGTCAATTTAGAAGAATCTATTGGATATTTATCGTCGCGCGCTAGTCGAGTCATGGGTAAATATTTGAGTAGCCAATTCAAGACTACAGGTTTTGAAATGCCAATAGAACATTGGGCTATTTTGGTGGTATTGTGGAAAGAAGATGGACGAACTCAAAAACAAATTTCAGATCATGTTTTTAAGGACAAAGGCACTATTACAAGGGGAATTAGCTTACTTGAAGTGAACAATTTAGTGGTTCGTGTACCCGATCAAGAGGATAAACGAATCAAGCGAATCTACTTGACACACAAAGGAAAAACTATGTTTACTAAACTTAGTCCACATGTCAAATGCTTAAAAGAAGAAGTCTTGAAGGATATTTCTGAAGATGATTTAAAAGTTTGTAAACAGGTTTTACGAAAAATATATAACAATTTAATAGGAAAGTTGTAAGCGCAACCAAATTTATTACCAATAATGAAAGGAATATTACGCCAATTAACCGTTGTACTAGGAATTTTATTACTTATCGGAGCTGTCATGTTCGCAAGATCATTATCCGCCAGTAAAGCCCCCCCACCAGAAAAAGAGCCAGAAGCAGTTGCCGTAGCACAAGTAGAGGTCATTGAGGTTACTAACTCAGATATCGTTAGTACCATTCCTATTCAAGGTCGAATTGAAGCGTATAATAAAACGGGAATTTTTGCAGAAGTGCAAGGTGTTTTAAAAAGTAGCGACCAACCTTTTAAAGTAGGAACATATTTTAAAAAGGGAAGCACACTGCTCAATATAGATCAACAGGAAACGCAGTATAATTTATTAGCACAACGTAGTGCGTTGATGAATTCTATAACGATGATTATGCCCGACCTGAAAATTGATTATCCAGATAGTTTTCAGCAATGGAAAACCTACCTAGACAATTTTAATGTCAAACAAAGTATCCAACCTTTTCCTGAAGCACTCAACGAGCAAGAAAAGTATTTTATCGCCAATCGTAATCTACTCAATCAATATTATTCTATCAAAAGTCTAGAAAATCGCTTATCAAAATATGTGGTGACTGCACCTTTTTCTGGTGTATTGACGAAAGCTAATGTAACACCTGGTTCGTTGGTCTCGCCTGGTCAAATGGTGGGGGAGTTGATGAGTACCGCAAATTACGAACTAGCAGCTACCGCTAATTTGTCTGACTTGAATTACATTGATCGAGGTGATGTCGTCAATTTACAATCCGATGACATTGAAGGCTCTTGGACGGGAAAAGTCAAACGATTCAATAATCAGGTCGATCCGTCCACACAATCTATTTTAGTCTACATAGATGTAAACGGTAAAAACCTACGTGAGGGAATGTATTTGAAAGGAGAAGTACAAGCAAATGTGTTGAAAAACGTCATTGAACTGCCTATCGAATTGGTCAATTTACAAGAAAAAACGGCTTTTGTAGTTGAAAACAATAAACTCAAAAAAATGCCTGTGACCATCGTGCAAGAACGTGGAAATACAGTTATTTTATCGGGAGTCAAAGACGGAACAACAATTCTTAAAGATCGCTTAGCCAATGCTTTTGAAGGAATGGAAGTCAAAGTTTTAAAAGATACTTCTGTTTCTCAAAACATGAAATAATTTCCGAAAACCATTTAATTATTACACGCTATGCGTTCAATTATACAATTCTTCTTAAATTCTCGTTTAGCACCTAACTTGCTGATGATTACCATCTTTGCGATGGGTGCATTTGGTTTAAAAAGTATGAAAACTACTTTTTTCCCTCAAGTTACGTTACGGTTTATTGCCATTCAAACGGTCTATCCTGGTGCTTCTCCTGAAGAAATGGAGGAAGGTGTGATTCAAAAAATTGAAGAAAATCTGAAAGGTGTGAATGGTATCGAACGAGTGACTTCTGTCTCTTCCGAAAACGCTGGAAATGTTCAGATTGAAATCGAAAAAGGCGTCGATCCTGATAATGTATTGCAAGATGTCAAAAATGCCGTTGATCGAATTAATTCCTTTCCGACGGATTTAGAACCACCTACGATTTTTAAAGTGGAGCAAATTGATTTTGCTATAAAATTTGCCATTAGCGGGGATGTTGATCTAAGAACGCTCAAAAAATTTGCCTACGATGCCGAAGATGAACTTCGAGCCATTGAAGGGATTTCACAAGTTGAACTATCAGGTTTTCCCGATGAAGAAATTGAAATTGCGTTTCGAGAATCTGATTTGCGTCGCTTTCAAATGACCTTCCAAGAAGCAGCTTTGGCTGTTCGACAATCCAACCTAGATTTGACGGGCGGAACGATCAAAGGAGAAAATGAAGAGCTCTTAATTCGTGCTAGAAACAAGGATTATTACAGTGCTGGACTGCGAGATATTGTGGTGCGAACGTCTCCTGATGGTAATGTGATTCGATTGTATGAAGTGGCTGATATTCGTGATAAATGGGCGGATAATCCCAACAGAAGCTACCTCAATCAACAACCTTCTGTGGTCGTGACCGTCAACAGTACCGTGCGTGAAGATATTATTCCGATAACGGATGATGTGAAGGCATTTATTGAACGATTCAATGAGCGAGAAGACATAGTTACAGCTACTTTAATTCGAGATCAATCGGAAGTATTGCGTGATAGAATTGGCTTATTGACCGAGAACGGAGTTTCTGGATTTTTCATCGTTTTACTGTTGTTAGCGATGTTTTTAAACTGGCGACTAGCGTTTTGGGTAGCTTTATCTATTCCCATTTCCTTTGCAGGTATGTTCTTTTTTGCCAATTTAGTCGGTATTACCATCAATGTAATTTCGTTGTTTGGTATGATCCTCGTAATCGGAATTTTAGTTGATGACGGAATTGTGATTAGTGAAAACATCTATCAAAAATATGAATCAGGCGTTCCTCGGCACAAAGCTGCCATAGAAGGAACGATGGAGGTATTGCCAGCCGTTTTTGCTGCTATTTTGACTACTGTGATTGCGTTTAATTTATTCTATTATATTGATGGACAAATTGGGGATTTCTTTTCTTCCATGGCAACAGTCGTGATCTTTTGCTTGATTTTTTCCTTAGTAGAAGGCGCATTAATATTGCCTGCACACGTTGCACATTCCAAAGCATTGGCAGAAGGAAATGAGAAAAATAGGATTTCAAAGGCTTTAGATAGTTTTATGTTTTTTCTAAGAGACAATTTGTACGCACCCGTCCTTCGTTTTTCTATCAATAATAAAATGTTGGGTTTTGGAATTATTCTAGGTTTGTTGATCGTAACATTTGGGGCATTATCTGGTGGAGTGATCAAAACGACATTCTTCCCTGTCATCGAAGGAGACGTAGTAGAAATTAATTTGAAATTGCCCGCAGGAACGTCCGAAAGCATCACAGATGATATTCTAACTCGTATTCAAACAATTTCTGAGCAAGTCAATGAAGATTTTAAAGAAAAATATCTAGCAGGCGAACAAGACCCCATCATCAATATTGAGCGTATTATTGGTCCAACCAGTTACGAAGGAAAAGTAAGTCTGACCTTGATGAATGCCGAGAAAAGGGGAGAGGTCAGTACTCGTTTGGTGACTAATGCTGTTCGAGATAAATTAGGCCCGTTACCCGAAGCGGAGACCTTAACCTTTGGAGCATTTTCTCCGTTTGGAAAACCTGTTTCCGTGTCTTTGGTTGGTGATAATTATAAAGAACTCAACGCAGCTACCGAAGAAGTCAAAGCAGCCATGTTGAAGCTCGCAGAGTTGACCGATGTTATTGATAATAATCAAGAGGGATTACGAGAAATTAATCTAAGTTTGAAGTCGAAAGCTGAATATCTGGGATTGAGTATTCAGGACATTGTAGGTCAGGTGCGACAGGGTTATTTTGGTAGTGAAATCCAGCGTTTACAACGAGGTCGGGATGAAGTTCGGGTGTGGGTGCGCTACGACGAAACCTACCGAAATAATATTAAACAACTCGAAAATATGCGGGTTCGTTTTGCTAACGGAACAGAATATCGTTTGGGAGATGTGGCCAATTTAGAAATAGATCGTGGTGTGATTGCCATTAATCATATTGACGGGAAACGAGAGGTGAAAGTTGAAGCAGATATTACTAGCGACAAGGTGTCAAGTTCGGACGTTAATGCCAGTTTAGCAGCCGATATTATTCCTCCTATTTTGAGTAAATATCCATCTGTAGAAGCCAATTTGGATGGTCAAAGTCGAGAGCAAGCGAAAGCATTTAGAAATATGCCTGTTTATGGTTCGTTGACTTTATTTTTGATGTTTATCGTTATTGCCTTGACCTTTAGTTCTGTTAGTCAGACGATTGTGGTCTTTTTGTTGATTCCATTTGGATTGATTGGTGTGGCTTGGGGACACTATTTCTTAGGTTTTCAAATTAGTATGTTTTCTAATTTAGGAACATTAGCTTTAGTAGGAATTTTAGTGAACGATGCCCTTGTATTTGTATCTGCATACAACACCTTACTCAAAAAAGGTATGAAGCAAATGGAGGCGTTGTATGAAGCTGGCGTTTCTCGTTTCAGACCTATCGTTTTGACCTCTATTACAACTGTTGCAGGTTTAACACCATTGTTATTTGAAACCAGTTTTCAGGCGCAATTTCTCATTCCAATGGCGATTTCTGTAGCCTTCGGTTTACTCTTTGTCACCGTCATTATTCTAATTTTATTACCAATTTTATTGGTAACAACAAATCGAATAAAATACTATTTTTCGTACGCTTGGAATGGTGAAAAACCAACTTATGAAGCGATGGAAGCTGCCGTTGAAGAAGATGGAAAATACAGTGCTATTTGGATGGTTTTTGGAATAGCTGTCGTTTTTGCCATTTTTATGTCTAATGTTTTGTAAAAAAATCAGTCTCGTCAAATACAAGGTATTTCAAAATTATCTTGTATCTGTAATGTAGTTTTAAATAAAGATTTTCAATGAAATATTCATTACTTTTTATAGGAATCCTTTTTCACTTTTCAATCGTTGCA
>JAHDFQ010000138.1 GCA_020628085.1 Saprospiraceae bacterium | reverse complement strand
TCACCTCCAAACGGGTTTGATATTATTTCTGTAATAATAAAATCATCTGGCATCTGATCTTTAAAGGTAACACCTGTTTGAATCTGAGTAGAAGCATTAGCAACCGTAAAATAATAAGTTACTTCAGTACAAGCTAAGGCAATGGTCGGCTCAACCGTTTTTTGCAATTGAACGGTGTATGGACACGAACAACCGTCTTTATCTTGTGCCATTGGCCCCTGCGCCACGGCGACAACACTACCATCAGATAAATCCATTTGAAATAGTGTATTCGCTATATTGCTTGTTTGCGTTCTATCGTAGCCATACATCGTACCAAATGGGTCGAAAAATAAAGCACCCATCCGATCTGCCACATTTGTTGTCGGATAAATATCGTCTGATACTACACCTGTATCCGTATCAAAACGAACAATTTGATCTCGTATAATATCAAATCCGTATAGTTCTCCTGTCAAAGGGTGAATTCCTATATCTGTACATACAATATTTGCGGGACTACCTGTGGAAGCACTCGTCAAATCAAGTGTTTTAACCACTTCATACGTATCCAAATCTACAAAAGCTAGACTTCTGGAAGCATTGAGTCCTGTGGTACCAATAAAAATCATAGTCGAGCCATCAGGTGTAATAGCCGCACCATAATATCCGTAAATGATGGGTAGATTTAAACCCGTTACAAACACAGCAATCCCGTCATTTCCAATTCTGTAAAGATTATTTGTAAACGGATTGATTGCATACATATAATTATCAGTGGAGCGATAGCCGAGTGCATTCAGTTGTTGCCCCGTTCCTTGAGTCCCGACTTCTACAAAGTCAATATTTCCATTTAAAGGATTGATCTGTACTTCATAAATCACACTCTCCGAACCTGGATTGATGGTCAAATAGTACTGTCCATTACACTCAAAAGGGGCTTGCGCCAATAGTTTATGTTGGCTAAATAATAATATTACGAAGAGCATCCAATATACACGACCATACACTTGTTTCATAAACTAAAAATACAAAAACATGATTGATTTCTATTAAATTTACATTTTATAGAAACGTTAAAGTCAATATGAGACAGATTTATGGACGACCTAATCGGCGTTTCTAAAAAAATCACTAATTTTGACTATCATACATCGTTAGCAATCAGAATTAAATCAACTACACGTGTCCGAACAAAGTAACTTTACAGATAAATTAAAATACTACGGAAAGGAATTATTCTACTTTTTGAAAAGTGGCATTTTTCTCAAAAACTTTTTGGGAATGATCGGAACAGTAGTTTTCTTTCTAGTCCTAACCCTTTGGTGGATGCGCTGCTATACCAAACATGGTGAATCTTTGCAAGTACACGACTACATGGGCATGTTGCTCGAAGATGCCATTGAAAAAGCGGAAACCCGTAGTTTCAATCTCGTGGTCAACGATTCTGTTTCTCGCCCTGATCTTCAACCAGGTGAAATTATCGATCAAAAGCCAGAACCACTGTCTCGTGTAAAAGAAGATCGAACGATTTATCTACAAATTGTCAAGACGATTCCAGATATGAAACGTCTGCCTGGTTTAGTGGGTAATTATGATTATAATCATTATTCTAACAAACTCGCTCGTTTGGGACTTAATTCTAAAATCAAGGAACGGGTTTTTGATGCTCGATTGGAAGCCAATACCATTTTACATTTCTTTTTTGATGGTAAAAAATTGACACAAGAAGATATTGATAAAGGAGTCGAAGTACCTGACGGTAGTACGCTTGAATTTGTAGTGACCGAAAAAGGCGGCGTTATGGTCGATTCTCCCAATTTGGTTTGTATGAAATATAAAGAAGCGCGCTTTTTGCTGAATAACTATAACCTTAGTGTTGGATCTATCATCAATGATGCAACGGTTACTAATCAGGATGAAGCCTACGTCTGGAAACAGCTACCCTTACATTCTGCCACACAACAGGTTCGTATTGGTGGGCAGTATGATGTGTATTTGACGCAGTATCGCCCTGATGATTGTCCATTTTAATATGAAATATCGCTTTTCTGACGATTCCATATCAAGACATTTAAGTACGGCAACAAATCCTATGTTTGTACGTTTTTAAGACGTTATTCATCTCTCAAATTACAATATGATTCGACTATTAACCATCGTATGTTTTGGTTTATTTACGATTGCTACACAAGCACAAATCGTTGAAATGCCTTTGAATTCAAATCCTATCTTGGAATTTGCTGCTCGACAAAAGGCAGAAGCACAAGCAGCAAAATTGGAGGCTTTTCGTAAGCAATTTCCAGACATTACGCCTAGCGTTTTGAAAAATAGTGCTGAAACACTTGATCCTGTTTATGTTATTTCGGGAGAAAGCATTGAGATTTGTAATACGGATTATAATGCCCTGACGTCTAGTACCGTAGACATTAGTTGTTCTCCGCTGATGTTTGGTACAGTGAGCATACAAGATACTTGTTTCACTTATGTCGCTGATGCAGGAATTGATCTGGGTAGAGATACGGTTTGTTTGGAATTTTGTACAGATGGTGGCACGGTTTGCGATACGTTCAACTACCCTATTGTGATCAAACGCTTAAATTTTACGAGTGTTAAACCTGTGATTACATTGGGGGTAAACGAAGAAGCTACATTTTCTTTTGAAAATAATGTGAATGCACTGCCTGGAGATTTTGTCTCTCAAGCAATTGTAGACGAAACAGAGTGTGGAGAATATACGGATAATGATACTTTTTTAGCATTATCTGGATTTGCTGGCATTTATCAATCTACAGCTTTTGCAGACGATGATGAAGTTTGTATTGTCATTTGTGATGATGCTACTGTTTGTGATACAATTAAATATATCTTTGAGGTAGAACCTATCATTACTTCACTGCCATTTTTTGATGATTTCACAAATGACGGACCTTATCCCGACACCAATAACTGGTTGGATAATCAAGTTTTTATTAATGATACTTATGGTTTCCGACCACCATCGGTTGGCGTTGCAACTTTTGATGGAATTGATGGATCAGGAACACCTTACTATATGGGTGAAGATCGACCTTCCGATATTTTGACCTCTGCTTACATTGATTTAAGTACGTCTCCTCAAGTTTTTCTAAGTTTTTATATTCAACCTAAAGGGCTCGGCGATAAGCCAGAAGTACAGGATTCTCTAATTCTTCAGTTTAGAAATAATGAAGACAAATGGGTACAAATAGATGCTTTTGCGGGATTAACCAATATTGCTTTTGATTCTATTCCTCCTTTTCGACGTGAATTTTATACCAATTTTGATTTTCAGTTCAAACATGCTGAGTTTCAATTTCGATTTATCAACAAATCAAATGGACGTGGCATGGGAGACAATTGGCATTTAGATTATGTATTGTTAACCGACCAAGCTCAAAGTTCTGTATTTGAGGACGTCGCTTTCACTCAACGGCCCAACGATATTTTAGATCCATATTCTAGCATGCCATGGGATCACTTTGAAGGAAATGCTGCCACAGAACTCGATCAATTTATAGAAGCCAGTTTATATAATCACAGCGATGATATAGCCAATGCTGCTGGAAGTGTGGTTGCTTTAACAGAAACGACCACCAATACAACGGTTTATGAAGCAAGTTTGTATAATGGAACAGAAGCAAATATTACCAATGGTATTGTTCAAAATGATCGCTATGATTTAGATTCTGATGATCCCGTCATTTTTCCAAATGTATGGACTGGTTTAGATTATTTAAATACCATGCAAAATGATTTTAATGGAAGCGACGAACTGTCTTTTGACTTGACGTATGAATTACAATCGACACTCAATACAGAACCTAGTAATGACGTAGTGACTCGAACAACGATTTTTAGTGATTATTTTGCTTATGATGACGGCTCAGCGGAAGGTAACATTGCTGCACAAGGTTCTGGTTCGCAGGTAGCGGTACAATTTCATGCCAATAAACCAGATACTATAAAAGCGATTCAACTGTTTATTCCGCGTGTGAATGCAAATGTGAGCGGTCAACAATTTAATTTAAAGGTTTGGATTGGTTCGTTGGAAGATGATCCTGTGTATACCTTAGGTGCGCAAATGCCCATTTATGCTGATCTGTTTGCTGATACCATTCAAGGTTTTACGACGTATCGCCTTCAAAACCCTGCAACGGGTGAGGATGAGTTTGTACCAATTCCAGTAGGTGATTTTTATATTGGATGGGAACAAGTGACCAATGAATTTACCAATGCTATTCCCGTTGGATTAGATAAAAATAATACGGAAGCTACAGAGTTTTTATTTGGGTTTATTAATGGTAGTTGGTCGAATGTCACCACTTTACAAGGGGCAACGATGATTCGTCCTATTGTTGGGGACGCTAATCCATTTACTACTACCACAGAAACATTAGCAGATCAAACAAAAGAAAATTTTCATATTTACCCGAATCCATCCAACGGACAGTTTCAAATACGTTTGCTATCAGGTGATTTCACGGATTATAGAATTGATGTATTTAACAACATGGGACAGGTGGTTTATCAAAATATATTAAGCCAAAATATTGATTTATCTGGTGTAGAATCTGGCTTATATTTTGCAAGAATATTGGATCAAAAAAATAAGACGATTCATCAGGAGCGCGTGATGATTGTTAAATAAGGGGTTTAGAAATTAATAAACTACGCAAAATTGACGAAGTTATTTTTAGACTAGACGAGGCAAAAAACGCAGACATAGCCTAGCTATGGCGAGTATTTTTAACGAAGTATAGTCTAAAAAGAGCAAGTTCAATGCGTAGGTTATTAGTTGCTAAAGCCCTACATAGACTTTAAATGGTTATTAAGCTTGAAATTAGACTGTAAATTTCAAAGAGAAAAGGGATGGATCAATGACTGATTCATCCCTTTTGTTCTTATAATATTTTGAATTGACTAGCTTGACTTACCAACTAAGAACACACCACCAATTAACGATACCAAAGCAACACCGAGGTATAACATGCCTTGACTGGCCTGCGATTCATCTGTAGCTGATAGTTCTAAACCTAATATATTGACAGAATCTGTACTTCCTGCCATTTGAGTAATTCCGATGTATGCACATACAAGTGCAACAATGATTAATACTACTCCGATAATCTTTTTCATTTGTTTTGATTTTTATGGTTTTATATATTGTTAGTGGTAGACCCATTTGAAGTGAGATAATTACTCTATTTGACCCAAACTGTTTTTATATTCGTAAATTCTCGGATACCGAGATATGATAATTCTCGTCCGTAGCCACTCGCTTTGATTCCACCAAATGGTAATCGTGGATCAGATTTGACCATGCCGTTTACAAAACAGCTTCCTGCTTCAATCAATTCATTGGCAATATATTCACCATTTTTGACGTCTTTTGTAAAAACGGCTGCCCCCAATCCATACTGATTATCATTGGCAATACGCACAGCATCTGCTTGATCTTTTGCACGAATGACGCTTGCAACTGGTCCAAATAATTCCTCTTCATAAGCTGGCATTCCTTTGGCAACTTCTGTTAAAATGGTAGCGGGATAATATGCTCCTTGTCGATCAGGAATAGTACCACCCAAAATGCAATTTGCTCCTTTATCAATACTTTTCTGAACTTGTTCATGTAATTCATCCCGTAAATCCGTTCGTGCCATACTACCCAAATCAGTATCTTCTTCCATCGGATTACCCATTTTGGCAGCTTCCATTTCTTTCTTAAATGCTTCTAAAAACTGGTCATATACTGCCTCAACGACTACAAACCGTTTTGCACCAATACAGCTTTGACCTGTATTAAGTAGACGACTTTTAGCGCATTCTTTCACGGCTTCATTTATATCTGCATCTTCCAAAATCAGGTAAGCATCTGACCCACCGAGTTCCAGCACGGTTTTTTTGATTTGTTTACCAGCAGTTGCTGCTACGGCGCTTCCTGCTCCACCACTTCCTGTCAAGGTAACCGCTTTCACCAAGTTATGCTCCATCACTGTTTCTACCAAATCTGTATCAATAATTAGTGTGGTAAATAAGTGTTTTGGAAAACCTGCCTCTTCAAAAATGGATTGAATCGCCTTGGCGCAGCCTGGTACATTGCTCGCATGTTTAAGTAATGCCGCATTGCCCGCCATTAAAGCAGGAGCAGCAAATCGAAAGACTTGCCAAAACGGAAAGTTCCAGGGCATAACTGCTAAAACCACTCCTAATGGTTGATAACTAATATAGCTTTTGGAAGCATCTGTCAGAATTTCTTCTTTTGCTAAAAACGAGGACGCATTTTCAGCATAATACTCACATACCCAAGCACATTTTTCTATTTCAGAACGAGATTCTTTGATGGGTTTACCCATTTCTTTGGTAATCAAACGAGCATATTTTTCGGTATTTTCTCGTAAAATAGCACCTGCTCTTATCATTTGTGAAGCCCGAAAATCAATATGATTCGTTTTCCATTGTTGAAAAACGGCGTCCGCTTTTTCGATACATTCAATGACTTGTTTTTTTGATAATTCTGAATAAGAATCTATGGTTTTACCCGTAGCAGGGTTAGTGGCAGTAATCATATTTTAAGCGTTGTATTAGTTTTATAATGTAGAACTAATACAACTGTAAAGTCAGAGTGTTCAAAAAATAGAAATGGAGTTTTGAATTAGTCGAATGGATCGGGATTAATGGTTGCTAAATGGTTGAGGGCTTTAGCTAATCGGCGAGCGGTGTCTTCATCATGTACAATAATCCGTGGTTGAATACAAGTATTACCCTTATCAATTTCTGCCGAAGCACTGAATACCCAGTAGGCATTGCCACCACATTTTTGATTATTGATATGGTTCGCTACCAATTGATAATTACTATTTGTGTTAGAGGTAGTGCTGCCAATATATTCAAACACATGATCTGTTTTACGAAGATCAATACGTTCTTGAATGGTGTCCAAATACTGAACCCGATACAAAACCAAAGAATGTGCATTATCGTATTGAAAATCGGTATAATCAGAGTTGCTTTTTTTGATACTATCCCAAATATAATTTTTGGTGATTTCAGCAGTTTGCGCTAACAAAGTTGATTGAAATGATCCGATTAAAAAAATAATTGACAGAATGTAAAGTATCTTCATTATTGGGTTTAGAGTATTTAAAAACTTTCACTTTTTACGATACTTTTCAAATTTGGTTGAGTAGCTATACTGTTATTCTTTATAAATCGACACTTCTCGTTTATTAGGTTTAGCATAACCTCGATACATCCCTTCTGTGTTGAAAGGCATCGCTACATTTCCATAACGATCCAAGCAAATAGCACCGCCTGTACCTTTGGCCTTAACTAATTTATTATTAATGACGAAATCTCCAGCTTCTTCGACGGTTACACCTTTGTATTCCATCATAGCGGAAATATCATGTGCTACGGCATAACGGATAAAGTACTCCCCATGACCTGTACAAGATACGCCACAAGTAGCGTTATTTGCATACGTTCCTGCACCAATGATAGGCGAATCACCGATCCGATTCCAACGTTTATTGGTCATTCCGCCTGTTGATGTTCCAGCAGCAAGATTTCCATTTTTATCGAGAGCCACGCAACCGACTGTTCCGTGTTTCTTATCGGGTGTGATGTCTTGTTCGTTAGCATCTTCTGCTTTGATTTGTTGTAAAAAATCCCATCTACGTTGCGTATAAAAATAAGTTGGATCAACTATTTCGATACTTTGATCCTGAGCAAAAGTTTCTGCACCTCTTCCTGATAGAAACACATGATCTGATTTTTCCATGACGGCACGAGCGGCTGTAATTGGATTTTTGATGGTTGAAACACCACCAACTGCTCCCGCATTAAGATTTTTCCCTTCCATAAAAGAAGCATCCAATTCATTTGTACCAGCATTCGTAAAAACAGCTCCTTTTCCTGCATTAAATAAAGGAGAGTTTTCCATGCTTTGAATGGTTTGCTCTACTGCATCCATACTGCTTCCACCGTTTTTAAGAATACGCTCACCTATATCTAAAGCGTCATTCAACGCCTTCATATATTGTTGCTCTTTATCATCGGTCATATTCTTTTTGAGAATTGTCCCTGCGCCACCGTGTATCACAATCGCATATTCGGCTTGTTCAAAGGTTAGGGGTTGATTAAAAGTTGCAGGGTCGGGTGTACTTGTGGAGCATTGAGAAAATAATACAATAGTAAGAATTAGAAAAGTAAAGCTATATTTGGACATAGTTCTATGGTTTTGAGTAGTGTAAAATGAAAAGAAATCACGTTAAGAATAGTGCGTGACTAAAAGGTTTACTAGATTTTTAATAAAAAATAATAACATCTGTTTAAAGATGTGGGTAAACTACACCTGCGGCGGGCAGGCAAGTAATTTTGTCCGACCACTTAATTTTGGCTTGAATGAAATGAATGTAACTATTTTTTCAATAAGGTGCAACCTTTCTAAAGCAGCACTTGTCATTAAGTCAAAGAAAACAATACAAAAATCAAAATTGGAATATTCCGACACACATAGAGAAATAGTTGAATCGTGTCAACGAGGTGATCGCCAAGCACAGTTTCATTTGTACCGCTTATATTCGAAGGCGATGTATAATGTAGCGTTACGAATGTTGAACAAAGTGGAAGATGCAGAAGATATTTTGCAAAATTCATTTGTGGATGTGTTTACTAAACTGCATACGTTTCAATTTCAATCTTCCATAGGCGCATGGATAAAACGAATCGTTATCAACAATAGCATCAATCATATGCGAAAACGCAGGATGCAATTTGAAGAGCTCGAAACTCGTTTATATGCCATTCCTTGTGAAGATCCTAATATTTCGATAGGTCATTCGGGCATTTCAGTAAAGGAAGTCAACAAGGCTTTATTTAAATTGCCAGACGGTTATCGAGTTGTGTTTTCTTTATACTTAATGGAAGGGTACGATCATAAAGAAATTGCTCAAATTTTGAGTATTTCTGAAGCGACCTCAAAATCGCAGTACAGTCGTGCCAAGAAAAAATTAAGAGATTTATTAACGACAGAACAAACACAATCATACTAAGTATTAGTTGCAAAGCAACTTGAACATTATAACTACTTTATTATTTTACATATTTGAACAATGAAAAAGGATCAGTTAGAACAATTTATATCCGATAATAGAGCAGAGTTCGATGAGGCCATTCCAAGTTTAGGTGTGTGGGCAAACATCGACAAAGCACTAGAAACAGGAAAACCTGTTCAAAAGAAAAGATTTTGGAAGTTATCCAGAATTGCAGTAGCAGCGTCTTTTCTGATTATTGCAGGCATTGCACTAGGATATGTTATGGCAACACCTGACGCACATCCAATTGCACATACAGAAATTTCTAAAGATTATCAGGATATGTCTGCTTATTATGAGCGACAATTACAAGATAAGACCGCTAAATTGGTCAGTTATCAACATCAAGACAGCAGTATTGATCGAGATTTAGAGCAATTCGATCAAGTACTAGAGGAATTAAAAGAAGAATTACAAAACGTACCGAAAGGAACAGAAGAAAAAGTAATTCATGCGATGATCCAAAGCTATCAAGCTAAAATTATGCTATTGGATCGAGTATTGGAGCAGTTGAATCATGTAAATCACCCTAAAAACAACGACAATGGATCAGTTAAATTATAAAAAAATTATCACCTTTTTTCTAGTACTGTGTATTACAACAGTAGCTTGGGCAGCAAATCCAAAAGAAAAATATGAGAAAATCATAGATAGAGAATTTGCTATTTCACAAAAAGGAACAGTTCACCTTGAAAATAAATATGGAAACATTGACATCGTGACAAGTGATTGCGATGAAGTGAAAATGACCGTGAAAATAATTGTGAATGCTCGTACAAAAGACAAAGCAGACGAAATTTTTGACCGCATTGATATAGAATTTAATGCCTCTCGTGATTTAGTAAGTGCGATCACAGCTATCGGTGAATCCGACGGCGGTTCTTGGTTCAATTGGGGAAGTGAAGTCAAAGGCGATTTCCAAATACATTATAATGTTGAAATGCCAGAAACTAATTCTCTAGTACTTAAAAATAAATATGGCAACACATATGTTGATAATATTTATGGATCGGCAGACATGGAAGTTAAGTACGGAAATCTCAAAATGGATGAAGTAGGACAAGAATTAAGTTTGATGCTGGGTTATGGGAATGCAAATATTGGTACAACCAAAATGGTATCAATGGAAGTCAAATATGCCACTATTGAGCTAGGCAATACAGGTGATGTGAACGCCGTGACCAAGTATTCAAAAATAACATTCAATGATGCAGCGGATTTGTCTCTAACTACTAAATACGACAATTATGATATTGGTACGATCAAGTCTTTTAGAAATGAAGGAAAATACGATCACTTCCATATCAAAGAAGCCGAACATATAGACGCCAATTCAAAATATACCGATTATAAAATTCAGTATTTACACGACGTAGCAGAATTTGATTTAGAATATGGTGGTGCTACTATTTATAAAGTAGGAAGACAATTCTCTATGATTGACTTAGAAGGACGGTACACGGATTATAAAATTATGGTAGAAAAAGGTGCAAATTATGAACTAGAGTTGGAAGGTGATTATGCTGGTATTCGTTATCCATCGGCTATGCAAGTGGTCAATCATTCAGAAGACGGGCATGAAAAAGAAGTAAGAGGTTACATTGGCAGTCAAAAAAAGGGAAGTACAATCAAAGCAGACCTAGCATATGGAAGTATCAAAATAGAAGAGTACTAAACAGTAGAGATCTTTCAGCGAAAGTTTTAGACTTTCGCTGAAAGATATATTAAACAAACGAAAAATATAAAGCAATGAAAAAAACAATCTTATCTATATTAAGTGCAGCACTTTTATTAGCTACAGTCGGCTGTAATACCGAGCGAATTACAGGTTCTGGAACAATTATTACAGAAACAAGAGCTGTTAGTGATTTCTCAGAAGTAGAAGCTGATGATGCACTTGATCTAGTCATTACTGAAGGAACAGAACACTCTCTAATCATCGAGGCCGACGATAATGTAGTGGATCGTGTTCAAACAAGTATTAGTGGCAAACGAGTGAAAATAGAAATGGAAGGGATTAACGTTAGTTACAACAACACAAGTATTCGAGTATTTATCGAAATGCCCGCTCTAAACGTAATTAAGTTGAATGATGCAAGCGAAGCTAATGTCAGTGGCTTCTCAAACATGGGCGAACTTGAAATCAACCTCAATGATGCTTCAGAACTAAAGCTAGTAGGTGAAGCTGTCTTATTAACAGCCAATATCAAGGATGCCAGCCAAGTAAACGCCTTTGATTTTACTGCACAAACCTGTATTGTAGATTTAAAAGATGCTTCTGATTTAGACATTTACTGCACCGACTTAATTGAAGGAACACTCAAAGATGCTTCCACCCTACGCTATCAAGGAAATCCCGTTATTACCGCTACCACTTCTGATGCAAGTGATATTATTAATGCCAATTAGAAAAACAACCTTCAATAAAAATATTCTTTACAAAAATCAAAATCGGCTCAGCCGAAAAGTATAAAGCTAAACTATAAAGAACTCAAAGAATATTTTATTAATCCAATTTTGATAGACGTCGCTCCACAAATATTTGTGGAAGCGACTTTTTTATGTTATTATTGGAAATTACTATTGAAGTAGAACTTACAAACCTATTTTATCAGTGTATTTCTCTGTAACTCTGCGCCTCAGTAGCTATTAATCAAGAATAAATATCAGATGACAATTCAATTTTGCGGAGCAGCCCAACAAGTCACAGGAAGCGCACACTTAATCACCTTAGATAGCGGCTTTAAAATTCTATTAGATTGCGGTTTATATCAAGGACGACACAAAGATTTTTTAGAATTTAACAACCAATGGCTGTTCAAACCTAGCGAAATTGATGCCCTAGTTCTTTCCCACTCTCATATTGACCATTGTGGACGTATTCCCAAACTTGTTCGTGATGGATACTCAGGAAGTATTTATTCTACGCATGCTACTCGAAGTTTGTGTTCAATTATGTTACTAGATAGTGCTAAAATTCAAGAACGAGACGCTGAATACTACAACAAACAACAACTTAAAAAGAAGAAAAAGAAACGAGGCAAACTCCGTCAGCCTCTCTACACTGCCGATGATGCAGCAGAAACGATGACCCGTTTTGTGAGTTATAGCTACGAACGCACTTTTAAGATTCATCCTGATGTAGAAGTCTGTTTTAGAGACGCAGGACATATTTTGGGTAGCGCGAGTGTCTACCTCAATATTACCGAAAACGACAAAACGACCCGAATCGGTTTTACAGGTGATATTGGTCGTCCTAATCGCCCCATCCTCCGTGATCCACTACCAATGAAACCCGTCGATTATCTGATTTGTGAATCAACCTATGGCGATAAAGAACACATTGGCAAACCAGCCGAAGAGGAATTATTACTAAAAATTATTCAAGAAGCCTGCGTTGAAAAACAAGGTAAACTCATCATTCCTGCCTTTAGTGTCGGACGTACGCAAGAAATCGTGTATATGCTAGATCGCATGGAAACACAAGGTTTACTGCCCGATATTCCCGTTTATGTCGATAGCCCGTTGGCGGTCAATGCGACCACTATTTTTGGACAACACCCCGAATGCTTCGACGATGATCTGCACGAATATCTATTAATCGACGACAACCCATTTGGTTTCAATCGACTCACCTATGTCCGAGATGTCAACGTTTCCAAAGGACTCAATAACTCCAAAAAACCATGTATTATCATCAGTTCATCGGGTATGATGAATGCAGGACGAGTCAAACACCACTTGGCTAACAATATCGAAAATCCAGATAATACCCTTTTAATTGTAGGTTATTGTTCACCCGATACACCAGGTGGTATGCTCCGAGATGGTAAAGAAACGATCAAACTCTTTGGCGACTGGAAAGACGTTAATATGGACATTAAAACCATGGATTCTTTCTCCGCCCACGCCGACCGTTCCGAAATGTATGATTTTATCGAAAATCAAAAAGAAACCGTCCAAACGATCTTCCTCGTCCATGGCGAAATCGACCGACAAACGAAGTTCAAAAACTGGCTGGGAGAGCGAGGCTTTGAAAATGTTAAGATTCC
>JAHDFQ010000137.1:9162-13220 GCA_020628085.1 Saprospiraceae bacterium | reverse complement strand
AATATTGGTATCCAAGTGATTTTTTTCATTTTTTTGTCGTGTTCAAATATTTAACTGTGAGCGAAATTCATCACATTTATGTGTTTAACTTCTTTCTATGTTTAACTATGTCATTTATAGACTCTAAATGGTCACGAATTTCATCAAAAGGACAGCTTTGAAACCAATTTATTTTACTCAACTCTTCAAATAGTTTTTTCTCGTCACTCGTTCTCTCTCGTTCTTTTCCTTTTTTCAGCAGATACTTTTCTTCTTTCTTATATATTTCTTGAATTTTGTTTTGAACTTCATCTTTAGTTAATTTTAAGAATTTTGTTCCATGTGTAAAATCATTTCTAATTATTCTAATCCATCGTAGAGTTTTAGGTACATTTCTACCTGCATTAATATAATTATCTTTCAAAAACAGAAATTCTAATATACTTGCCTTAATATGTGTAAAACTTGTAATTTTCTGAGCTTGTAATTTTCCTTTTTCTACTTTTTCTTGATAAGTCAGATTTAAATTTTTCTTATCTAGCATTTGATTTTTAAAAAAATTATTATTTTCAAAAAAATATAACCCTATTTTTCCAAAATCTCCTTCAAACTTCATCAAAAAATAATATTTGTATAATTCTTCCATTTGAAGAAATATGTTATTGCAAAATTTTTTAAACCTATATATTTTATTCAATCGACTATCTATATCTCGCGCAGTTTTCTCACCTTCATAATTTATTTTCTGAATTCTAGCTTTGATTTCACTAGACTCAATATAAGAGTAATCAATAGATTTATTTAAAATCCAAAACTTATTAGATAATTTCCTAAAAATAGGATTATGTTTACCTAAAACCAATCCAATAAAATCTACTCTACCCTTAACAACATATTTCAAATTGAAACTTTCTAATCGTTTATCATGCTTATTGAATATTTCTTGAGCTTCTTCTAATCCTAGAGTTTCCCAATTATGTAACATCGCTTTAGTCGTGTTTAAATATTCTCTTTTAACATTAACTTTCTGATTTACAACTAGTCCAGTGACTATTTGTCTTTGGTAAGAATTCTGTAATCTAGTTTTCTTGTTATTAATTTTGAACCCATGTTTAATACATTTTTGATTTATAGAATTCTTAATTGAAGCAAAGTCTAGATTCCAGTTTGTTGAAAATGTCATGTCATCAGCATACCTAGTGTATTTTAGATTATTTTTTTGCGCAAATTTATTCAAAGAAAAGTCAAGGTCTCGACAGACTAAATTAGAAAAAATTGGTGATGCAGGTGAACCTTGGGGCAGGAAACCGTTTTTAGTAACTAATTCAGTCATTATGTGATTTATTGAACTATTTTTGGGTTTCGAAAAGGGTTTTCTTGCTAGTGCATAAGAAATTTTCAAGTTACTTATCGTATCAAAAAAGTTTGATAAATCCATATTCAGTACATATTGTTTATTAACATGCTTTTGTGCATTTTGAACAATATTTTTATTTTTCAAAAATCCAAAAACGTTATAGTTAGCAATCTTCGACTGATAAATCTGGGAAACTATAATACTCAAAGCAGTTTGAACTAACTTTAGGTTTGCATCAGGTGAGTTTATTTCTCTTATTTCATTTTTTCCTTTTTTATGTATTTGAATTGTCCGATACATTACATCATTGTTTAGTATCAAATCTTCAAATATCTCCATCGAAAGACTAAAGTATCCTTTTTCTAACAGTATAGAATTTATCAATCCTAATAGGTCACTCTTAGTTATTACTCTTTTAAATCGTTTCATCATTAATTGTGGAGTATCTAACATATTCTAAAAACTTATGAATGAAAATCAATGCAAATTTTCAAAGATTGAACAAAGGATAATTCATCAAACATTTAAATTATTATTATATATTTATTAAATAAATTAGTTAAACATCCTTCCTTCAGAAAAACATTATGAATCATAATGCAAATTTCAATATGCTGATACTCCACTTTTCTTTATCTCAAAATTAAATACGTTCCTCCTAAAACTGAAAATATATAAACGAACTACTCCCAAACGTTCCCATAAAGGCAATCAACCAGAGTAAAATAGCGAATGAAACGACCCGAAAAACGGGATTTCGTTGTATGACTTGATAATACGTAAATCGTAAATTAGTGATCTCAACGGCTAGTAATAATCCGATTAAGAGTACACCTTTGGCAACGGTGAATTTATTGATAACCGAACCAAAATTAAAGTTTTCTAAGCTAGCGATACCTGCGATATAACTGTTTGCAATTTCAAAATCAGGCGCACGGAAATATACCCAAGCCAAGCAAGTACAGAAATAAACCATAGCAATAGCAATCGCATTTTGAATGAGGTTTGGTACTCGAAGTGCATCTAGCATTCGATTCCATATTGGGCCAGCTAAACGTTGAACAACTTGATAACTTCCGTGCAAAAAGCCCCAAAATACAAACGCCCAACTCGCTCCATGCCATAAGCCTCCTAGTAACATCGTTACCATGAGGTTCATATAATTGAAAGCGTTTTTGGTTTCAGATGCACCTTTTTTCATATAAACATATGTACCAATTGCCATTGTAATAAAGACAACACCAAGCCACCACCAACCTGTCATCAGCACCGAAAGTACCATAAACAAGGCGATAAAAAACCAAGAACCAAAACTTCCACCACGATTTCCACCTAGTGGAATGTAGAGATAATCCCGTAACCAACTCGATAATGAAATATGCCAACGTGTCCAAAACTCACTAAAGTTTTTGGAAAAATATGGTGTTTTGAAATTATCAGGAAAGTCAAACCCAAGAACTCGTGCTAGTCCGATAGCAATATCCGAATAACCAGAAAAATCACAATAAATTTGGAAGGAATAGAATATAATTCCAATCAACAAGTGCATGGACGAATAACCGCCTGGCGCAGCAAAACATTGATCGACAAAAGGTGCAAGCGAATCAGCAACGGCTACTTTTTTGAAAAAACCCCAAAGGATTTGCCCGATACCTGCTGTAAGACGATCCCAATCAAAAGAGCGATCTTTTTGAAATTGTGGTAAAAAATCGCTCGCTCGAACAATCGGGCCAGCTACTAATTGTGGAAAAAACGAAATAAACGTTGCAAAACGGATAAAATCTCGTTCGGTTTTAATTTTTTCATAATACACATCAATCGTATAACTCATGGATTGAAAGGTATAAAACGAAATTCCGACAGGTAAAATAATATTGAGTGAAGTCATCGAACCGTTATAACCTGCGCCTTGCAGCATTTCGGTAAACGATCCAATAAAAAAGTTGAAATATTTGAAAAACCCGAGAAAACCTAAGTTAACGATCATACTAGCAATGAGCAGTCGTTTTCGGGTCGGTTGATGTTTTTCGGTATCTAGTTTTAGACCAATAAAATAGTCAACGAATGTAGAAAAAACAATTAAACTCAAAAAACGCCAATCCCACCAGCCATAAAAAAAATAGCTGCCTGCCAAACATAATAATAGCCGTGCTTTGCCTTTCAAGGTGAAGTAAAGCGGTAGAAAAATGGCGATAAACACCAAAAATTCTAGACTATTAAAGATCATTTATACTTAGTTGATTTCTTAAATTGGGAGGAAACTTACTACAATAATGGTCAGTCAATATACTCTGCTATTGCGTTTTTCCAAACTAGATACGCTTTCCCGTTCAAATGGATACCATCTTGGGTATATTTAGCATCTAAATTTCCATTTTCATCTAAAAACAAATCATATAAATTCAAATACGGAAAATCAATTTGGTGCGCCCATTCTTCAATGCCATCATTCAACTGGATAATATCTTTGTTGAACACACTAGTTTGTCGTACCTGATTATTGACTGGTAAAACACTCTGCACATACACTTTTGTGGAGGGACTTTCTTTTTTAATTCGTTTCAAAATAAGACCATAATTATCCGTAATATCTTCTACTGAATGACGAATGAGGTCATTGACGCCAATCATCAAAAATATTTTTCGAGGTTCGGCTTCCAAAATTGGGTCTAATCGTCTCAAAACACCGTCAGTCATATCACCTGCAATTCCACGATTATAC
>JAHDFQ010000137.1:0-9062 GCA_020628085.1 Saprospiraceae bacterium | reverse complement strand
GAGAGGATAAGGATTTTTTTCATGGATTTATTTATTTATCCAAGCCCAATTTTTGTTTTCAATGATTAATATAACGTCTTCATAGGTCAAAGCTAATCGTTGTTCTTTGGTCAGGTCAATTTCCAATATTTCATTTATATTATCGACTTTCAACGGTAATCCGACACTACTCTTGATACGATCTAATCTACTTTTTTTCTGTGTATCAAATACAATGAGACGATGATATTCTTGATTTTCATCAAACCACATTCCTCTATCTGTAGCAGCCGAATCAATAGTTGACCCAATCAATCCGACTAATCCAAAAACAGAACCATACTCTGCTTCTTTTTGAAAAACAGCTAAATTATCCTTATTAACCTCAATTACACAGAATCTTCCTACAATACTGGGCTGACAAAAAAGGCGATGTTTTTTATATTTTTCAGAATATCCCATATTTATAAATAACTCACCATTGTAGTCAATTGCCCATGCTTTAATAGCTTTCCAGTCTTTCTCGCCCGTCTCCTTATTTACAACACGTCTAATCTGAATATGATCGTCCCCTTCACTTATCACCATTGATGGTTCTAATTCCATTGGATGAATCACATTATTTAGATAATCTTCTGAACTGGCATAATATTCCAATTTTGTTTGTGCAGAAGCAAATGCAAAATAGAAAAGTATTAAATGTAAAATTAGATATTTAGTTTTCATTGACTAAAATATTGTTGTAACAGAAAACTGGAAATTTTTGATAAATAGAAGATTGATAGTATCATATGATATTATCACGAGGAAATTCTATCTACTTTAAGTATAATTCTAAAACCATCTTTTCATCAATTGTATTTCAGATAATGTTTTATATTTAAAAACAAACATACTTTTTCGATATTACTTCTTCAACACCTCATCAATAGACACCGTCCGTGTATGCTCCGAATGTTTGAAATTTTTATTCGGATTACCCATTTTCAGCAAGCCTTTAATTTGGCTTAATACAAATAATGGTAAACCCCAAAGTGCTTCCCAAATGGCTTTTGGAACATTGGATAAATAAAGCGTCCAAAGGATTGTAAAAGAGAAAACTATCAAAGCGCCGATCAACAAAATACTAACTGTTGGGGTCAGAAATATACCTATTGCTGCCATAATAACGGAGACAAATAAGAGAATGAAAAGCGGCAAGGAGGCGGTCATCAGACCAAAAAAGAACTGATTGAAACTAAAGTTCTTGATCCCTTTTAGGATAAAACCAGTAGAGTTAGGTAGGTTTTGGAAATAAGAAAACAACCACCGGCTACGTTGTGTTTCTACTTGTGCTGCATCCACTACTTTTTCATCATACACAATAGCATTCCAAGCGTAGACAATTTTCTCGTTTAGGTTGAGTAAGAAATTTTGGAGAATTTTGTCTTCTTGCAACATCTTTTTCCACTGATGCTTTCCTTGTTCAATTGCTGGACTTCGTAAATAATCCCAATATAAATTCGTTTCTACTGCCATCCCAGAACCTGAAATGACGGAAGAAGACCCAATCAAATACGGTGCATATCGTTCGATATAGTTTTTATAAAATTCTCCAATAGAATCCGCACAGGCATAAATGGTATCTAAGTTTTTAGCCGTTCGCTGCCCTTGAATGGCACGGTGTCCATTATTACAATATAAATTAATCTCATTTAAAAAATCGGGATGTGCGAGGTTGTCAGCATCAAAGACAATTGTATATTCATGGTCTCGAACGTAATTCTCCATCGCATGAATAATCGATTTCGCTTTTAATCGCAGCGACGGATCAGGTCGAAAAACGGTTAATTTCGGATGTTCTACATCAAAATTCGATAAATCACATTCATCTGCTACCAAATAAATATGGAAATTTTTATAGGGTTGTTTGAGTAGCGATTCTATTAGTGGTTTACTAATTTCTGCATTTTTATACGCTGTAATGATACACCCAAAATCAAATTCTTTCTTGATCTTTTTCGTTGAAACTTGCTCTTTTCCCAAAAAAGAAAAAAGTACCGTCAAAAATGGCAATACTAAAAACAGTATTAAAATGCCACATAGCAAAGTATATATCCCAATCAAAATACTCATTGATGGAGTGGTTTTATAAACTGGTTAGGTAATGTATGTTTTGAAAGGGGATTGATCTCGTTTTTAATCACTTTTCCTGCATTAGGATGGGTAATATTCCACCAAATAGCTTTGGTAAATGCTTTGATATGCGACCATTCTCCTTTTATTGCGAACAAAAGTAAGTGTTTTGGAATCGTAAAAAAGGTTAAAAATAAGCTAAAGATCAAAACTTGGAGAGTCGTGCGATGACGACGCATGAATAAAATACGATTGCGATTGAGATAATAAGTTTTCAATGGACTTGCTTTTCCTATTGAAACGGATTCTTTATGATATATATAGGCACGAGGCTCAACCATCAACTCAAAACCTGCTTTACGAATCTGTTCACTCCAATCCAATTCTTCATAATATAAAAAGAACTCTTCATTCATCATTCCTGTAACCTCTAAAGCTTTTCTAGAAATCATCATAGCTGCACCATGCACATAAGCTGTTGGATAAGGTTGATCGAATTGCTTCGTGAACGGCTCTCCTGCTCCAATAGTCTGATTACGAGCAGTATAGTTGTTAACAGGAGTCGTTCCTGCGTATTGAATAATTTCTTGATGTTGTGTTTCTTCAGATGGATAGTAACAAATGAGCGGACTAACAATGCCCAGTTTAGGTTCAGATTTGAATAAATTGATTAACGATTTCAGACAACCTTTAGTTAGTTCAGCATCATTATTTATGAAAAATATAAATTCACCCGTACACTGTCGAACGGCTAGATTGTTACCACCTGCAAAACCTAAGTTTTTAAGACTTACAATGACATTGACTTCTGGGTAATTTTTATGAAGGTAAGCGGTTGGATTTTCTTTAGAGGCGTTGTCAACTACCCAAATCTCACAATTTAGATATTGAACTGCACGTATAGAATCAAGCAAAGCACAAGTCAGTTCTAGCTGATTGTAATTAACTGTGATGATAGAAATACGTGGCAAATTCGTGTTCATGTCCCATTTAATCTCTTCAAAATAGTGCAAAAAACTGTCCAATATTCTAGAGTCAATTTTTATGTGGAACTATTTTAAATCCTACGCAATCTATTCTATACTTGTTCGTCTTGAATCATAGCAGGCAATGTTCTCATCAAGATTTTCATATCCATCCACAAAGAGTAGTCATTAGCATAGTCAATATCTAATTGAATGCGCTCCTGTGTAGACATGTCTTTTTTTCCTCTTTTAGAGATTTGCCATAGACCTGTTAAGCCAGCAGGTGCTATAAACCGCTGCGACCATTCATCGTTGATGAGTTGCTCGGCTTCATATAATGGCAGAGGACGATTTCCAACAATCGACATATCACCTTTTAAGACGTTGAATAACTGTGGTAATTCATCAATACTTGTTTTTCGGATTAATCGTCCTACTTTGGTGACACGTGGATCATTTTGCAATTTGACAAAACTTGGTCCATCATCTGTATTTCCTTCGTATTGGTTAAGATGTTCCAATTCTTTTAATCGTCGATCTGCATCAGGATACATGGATCGAAACTTAATAAAGTCAAAAACTTGAAAACCTGACCCCGCTCGTTTGGACGTGTAAAAAATGTTACCTTTTGACTCTAATTTCACTAAAATTGCTATTAAAATCATTAAAGGTGACAAAACGAGTAAACAGGCGGATGCAAATACTACATCGAATATACGTTTTCCTGTAGGAATTTTATAACTTATGACTTCGTTGATTTTAGTATCTCCATTAGCAATTTCTGATTTGAATCGCGTTAAAAACTCTATTCGGCGTTTTAAGTTACTCCAATTTAAATTATTGAGTTCAAAACAATCATCAATACCTTTTTTAAGTGCAAATGAAGTATCAATAGTAGCACCATTGGTTGACATCACAATAAAGGGAAGATCTTTTAAGTTTTCGTTGTTTGAAAGCTGATTTAGTAAACGATAATTATCGTCCTGTAAAAACTGCAAATCACAAATAATCGCTCGTGGAAAATCTTCAGGAAAACCATCTAAAGCCAGATTCTTTAACCAATAGTAAGCTTTAAAAGGGGACTCCATTTGTTTCAGTCTGTATCTTCTCGACCCATTTTTATATTTTGTAAGAACGCCATATGCAATCTTATCAAACCCCACCACTAATATACTATCAGTGTTAACATTGGCTGTCCTTAAAGTAGGAATATTTAAAGTGTTCATAATTACTGCGTCCTAATTTAGTGTTAAAATCCCATCAATTGTATTCAATAAATCCATTGGACTAAAAGGTTTTGAAATAAACCCGTGAATGCCCAATTCATTGCATTTGTCTAAATATTCTGAGGGTTCATCCCCAGAGACTACCAATACTGGAATCTCTTTAAAAAAACCACTACTTTTCAAATTTCTCAAAAACGTGATACCATTTAATCTTGGCATCCGCATATCTAGCAAAATCAAGTCTGGTATATTACCAGTTCTAAACCAAGACAACGCCTCAATACCATCTTTCTTCGTGACAACTTTATGTGATTTTCTTAACACATTCCCTAGAATCATTCGAATACTATCATGGTCATCTAAAATCAATATTGTTTTATCTTTTGTATTCATATTCACGTCTTATAAAGTAGCGTTTGCAAATGCACCCACTAATTCAACTCAGATACTTAAAACAATAACACTCTATTACTTATATATTTAAACTATACTTATAAATCACTAATATTAAAATAACTTACTACCTAAATTATCAGAAATTTCTAGTGATTAATAATTCTATAATTTTATAGTTTTGATGTTTCAAAATTCATTACTGAAAACCGTAACATTCTCTTAGATGAATTGAAATAACACCTAATTGGTGTAGGTTCTTTTTACGGATCTCACTTTTTTGACCTTATGATTTAAGTACTAAACCGAATTACGATCTACACACAATCACGTGTAAAGAATTAAAGATCAATGAATTATGAAAAAATAATTTAATTATCTATATACCAATCTAATTCCTAGAACTGGTTGGACAGATAGATATTAATCGATTAAGGGAAGGGGAAACAAGTGTTTAAATCACTTGCAAAAAATAATAATACATATTTACATGAAACTTTAGCATCAAATCAAATAACCTATGTGACACTATAAGTAATCATATTATTTATAATCATAATAGACTACTACGTATACATATAAATAAAGTTTATGATAAATAAAAAATAATGAATTAACACTATTTCTTTAATTCAGTACTATTACAATAAGGCTTATTTATGGGAGGATGTTTACTGTGTACTAGGGCATCATTTTTGCAATTAAGGAAAACAATACAAATATATCTAGTCACAAAGGTAATATATTAGAAATTTGTTGAACAGCAATTACCATAAAAACATATTTCTATATAATGTAAAGATAATGCTATTTTACTAGTAAAAAAACAGTTTATGACTAATAGCAATAGATTTAACATATTATTGAGATAAAATTAACAGAACGAAAAAGTTCAGATACAAGCTATGTAAAACATTTAAAGAATATCTGTCACTTTTCTTTCCATTAAAGATTACCTTTGTATCCTTTATCCTCACAATGTAGACTTTAAAAAACAAAAATGGTCACTATTTCAGTCATATTTTGGATTTGTTTTTTCTTAGTTATTTATACTTATATTGGCTACGGCATTGTTTTATATATTTTACTAAGTATTAAACGTCTGTTTGGTTCTCCGCTTTCTTTTGATAAAAATGCTGATTTGCCTAGTGTTACGTTTGTTGTAGCTGCATATAATGAAGAAAACTGGATCGAGAAAAAAATTCTAAATGGTCTTCAATTTGATTATCCACTTGACAAAATTCACTATCTATTTGTTACAGATGGTTCCAATGACTCTACTCCTGATCGAATCAAACATT
Organism: Saprospiraceae bacterium; assembly: GCA_020628085.1. Lineage (GTDB taxonomy): Bacteria > Bacteroidota > Bacteroidia > Chitinophagales > Saprospiraceae > JAHDES01. Next base: position 3,083 of record JAHDFQ010000137.1, on the reverse strand, counting down.
ATAATTACCCAGAAGGTATAAGTTGGTCTTTGCATCATAAGGATGAACGTAGAGGTAAAATTGCTGCGGTAGAACGAATTATGGAGTTTATTGACACACCCATTACTATATTTACAGATGCTAATACGGATGTTAATCCTCAAGCTATCAAAAATATTGTTCGCCACTATCAAAATCCAAAAGTAGGTGCCGTTGCTGGAGAAAAACGCATTATGATGGGGGATAAAGATGCAGCAAATGCAGCTGGTGAAGGTTTTTATTGGAAATATGAATCTACCCTTAAAAAGTGGGATTCTGAATTATACTCTGTCGTAGGTGCAGCAGGTGAGTTGTTCTCACTTCGTACAGAATTGTATCAGCCAGTAGAGGAGGATACTTTAATTGAAGATTTTGTGATGACGATGCGTATTGCTGGGCAGGGTTACAAAGTTCGTTATGAACCCAATGCTTACGCTGTAGAAAGTTCTTCGGCATCGGTTGAGGAAGAATTAAAACGAAAAATACGAATTGCGGCTGGTGGGATTCAAGCGAGTGTGCGATTGCGAGCGTTGTATAATATATTCAAACATGGCATTTTAACCTTCCAATTGGTTTCTCACCGAATTTTACGGTGGACGATTACACCCATTGCTATGGTATTGTTATTTTTTACCAACATATACTTAGCACTAAATACAGATAATTGGATATATGATTTCTTTATGATTGGTCAAATTTTGTTTTATCTGCTTTCTTTCATTGGCTACTTACTCAGAAATCGTCCGACAAAGATCAAAATCTTTTTTATTCCATATTACTTTTGTGTAATGAATTATGCTGTTTTTAGAGGCTTTTTCAGATATATTAAAGGGAATCAGTCCGTCGTATGGGAAAAAGCTAAACGAGCTGATGGCTAGTTTTTTTTGAAGCAGGTCTCTAATACAAACGGGTTTATTATCACTGATAATAAACCCGTTTGTGTTTTGTTATTATAAAAATAATACACCCTATAAGCTACGATTCGATGGGTTCTAGTTTAAAGAACTCAATATAACTAGGTGGATTATTTACTACTCCCCTTTGGGAAATCAGTTTTATATCAATATTTCTAAGTTTAGCTTTGTGTGCAAAGTCTTCTAAAATTTCAATAATATCATTATCTAAATATCGGGTTTGACGAACATCTAATTCTAAAGAAGAATTTTCAGGAATATTATCTAATTCATTTAGAATAGCTCCTTTATTGAAGAAAGTCACTTCTTCTGCTAGCGTCATTTTCACTTTTAAATCTTCATCACCTTTTCCTTCTTCAATGTGTAAGAAGTGCGAATTTTGATAACTTTTGATTAAAATTACCGCAATACCCACAGCTAAACCAAGTCCAATACCAGTCAATAAGTCTGTAAATACGATACCTAAAATGGTTACAATGAAAGGAAGAAACTGTTTCATGCCTAAGTTGTACATTTTTTTAAACGTAGATGGTTTAGCCAATTTATAACCTACAATGAACAGGATGGCTGCTAAAACAGAGAGTGGAATATAATTAAGTACTTGCGGAATAGTAACAACAGAAATCAGTAAGAAAAATCCATGAATAATAGCACTTGCTTTCGTTTTTCCTCCAGATTGAATATTGGCAGAACTACGAACAATTACTTGGGTGATTGGAAGTCCCCCGATCAGTCCCGATATCATATTACCTGTTCCTTGTGCCAACAACTCACGATTAGTAGGTGTAACTCGTTTTTGAGGATCGAGCTTATCTGTTGCTTCTACACATAAAAGTGTTTCTAAGGACGCTACCAAAGCTATTGTAAAACCTGTAATGATAACATCCATTCTTGTAATTACTTCAAAATTTGGAAAGGCAAATTGTGCTTTTAAGTCTGAAAAACTTTCTGGCACTGGCACGGAAACCAAATGTTCTTGAGTCAACATCAAGCCGGTATCTCTCGTCAAGAAGTAATAAACAATACCAGCTACTACTGCAACTAAAGGCCCTTGAACCAATTGAAAAAACTTACCTTTTTTACTTAGTACATTACTCCATAAAATGAGAATAGCAATGGCAATAACGGCAATGATTGCAGCTCCTTTATCAAAATTACCGCTTAATAATGCGTTTAGTGTTTTTAATAACTCTGTTAATGTGTTTTCACCGTCTATTTGAAGAAAAGCAAAATCGCCTTCTGGATTTTTATCTATTCCAAAAAAATAAGGAATCTGCTTCAAAATAATGATGATACCAATTCCTGAAAGCATGCCTTTAATGACAGAAGAAGGGAAATAGTAGCCAATAATTCCTAATCGTAATACTCCAAATATAATTTGGATAGCACCACCTAAAACAACTGCAACTAAAAAATCTTCATATCCACCATTATCCAAACCACCGAACGCTGTAATAGCAGCGTATACAATAGCTGCTAATCCAGCTGCTGGTCCACTTACGCCTATTTGAGAACCACTCAAAGCACCGACGACTATACCTCCAACAATTCCTGCAATTAATCCTGAAAATAAAGGAGCTCCACTGGCTAGCGCAATTCCTAAACAAAGGGGTAGGGCAACAAAGAAGACGACTATACTTGCAGGTAAATCATTCTTTAAGTTGTTAATAAAACTATCTTTCATGATTTTCTTATGTTTGTTTATATTTATTTGCTTTTAGCTTATCAAGTAATAAGGCAAAGCAAGATAAAGAATATTAACAATATCAATACAATTATAGTTTATGAAACCTTACATTTTTGAATACACCTGCAAATATTCAATTTTGTTTAATCTGGTTTTGTGAAAGAATGTACTGAATCCGAATTTGCTAATTGTAAAAAATAAATACCTTTAGGTAAGTGCTCAATAACAACATCTAATTGATTTTGCCCTGTTACTATTTGGATGTTCTGTTGAAGGACTAACTTACCAGTACTATCCACGATTTTAATATTAGAATTAGTCTTATGTTCTGAACTAAAATTGATCTGAATGTTAGTTGTTGCAGGGTTTGGAGAAAGTTGTACCGTTTGAAGTTGTGGGATATTTGTCAAGGAGTCCAATATTATTGGAGCATCTGGGCTAGCGATAATGATGTCTTTGTCGAT
>JAHDFQ010000136.1:2173-13374 GCA_020628085.1 Saprospiraceae bacterium | reverse complement strand
TATGGATTGGCAAAGTTTGATTAAAGGTTTTAAGGAATATATGTTGTTGGAACGTTCGTTTTCTGAAAACTCTATTGATGCTTACCATCGAGATATTAATAAATTCGTTGAATATTTACGGATAAACGGACATGAAAAATCACCGCTCGAAATTGAAGCAGAAGATGTTCGACAGTTTGTTTTCTCCTTGAATGATATGGGTTTGGGCGCACGTTCGCAAGGTCGAATTTTGTCTGGTGTCAAAGCTTTTTATAAATATTTATTGTTAGAAGATATAACAGACAACGATCCAACTGCTTTATTGGAAGGGCCTCGGTTAGCACGCAAGATTCCAGAAGTGATGACAGTTGAAGAAGTACAAACAATCTTGGCTTCTATTGATTTAAGTACCGATCACGGTACACGTAATCGAGCAATGCTTGAAGTCTTATACGCCTGTGGGTTACGAGTGAGTGAATTAACACATCTACGTATTTCTAATCTTTTCTTAGATGTTGGTTTTATAAAAGTCATTGGTAAAAACGATAAAGAACGACTTATTCCAATTGGTGAAGAAGCCAAAAAGCATATTTTGATTTATAAAGAGGAAGTACGAAAAAAAATGAAAAATATCAAAAAAGGACAAGAGGACATTCTTTTTTTGAATCGTCGAGGGAATACGCTTACTCGAATTATGCTGTTTTATATTGTCAAAGAAGCTGCCGCTGCTGCTGGTTTAGATAAAAATGTGAGTCCACACACCTTTCGACATTCGTTTGCCACGCATCTCATAGAGGGTGGTGCTGACTTAAAAGCTGTGCAAGATATGTTGGGGCATGAATCTATCACTACCACTGAAATTTATACACATTTAGATACGGATTATTTGAGGGAGACAGTGTTAATGTATCATCCGAGAAATATTAGGAAGGATGTAGAATAGCCCTGCCAAAGGACAGGCAGGCTTTAGGCTGTTCTGTAAAAGACGCTTTGGAATTAGGTTTTTTTCTCTTTGGAAATTGCTTTTTTTGACGGGAAACCAAATTGATAATCCGACTTAAAATCAGACTATCATTAATACTAGCTAAACTCAACACTCACATTTCTTACACCCCCACACAACATTCCACATCCAAAAATCATTGTAATACAAACTAACACAACAACTCTTATGCAGCGGATTATTCTGATTTATATATTGCTTCTTACTACGACTTTTGTTTTTGGACAAGATGTTATGACCAAAAAACAAGTATCGGGCAAAGCTAAAAATTTATATGAACGAGCACTCTTATATTCAGGTGATGGTAAATATGATAAAGCAATCAGCGACATTGAAAAAGTCATCAGTATCGAACCTAGTTTTATAGATGCACACATTCAGTATGGTGCCATTTTATATGATTTAAAAAAGTATGCCGAGGCAGAAACTCGTTTTGAAAAAGCGATTGAATTAAAAGCCGATTATAAGCCAAACGTATATTACATGTTGGCAATCACGGAAGCTAAACAAAATAAATACGAAGAATCTGTGGAGCATCTGGAAGCCTACTTGGCTAGCGATCATAAGAGTTCCCGTCAGCGCACTCGTGCTACGGAAAAGATCAAACAATATACCTTCACCGCAAATGCTATGAAAAACCCTGTTCCTTTTGATCCTAAAAGTCTAGGGGATATGGTTAACAGCGACTGGCCAGAATACCTTCCGGCTTTAACTGCCGATGGCGAAACTTTAATATATACACGACGTGTAAGGGGACAAGAAGACTTCTATGTGAGTGAGAAAAAAGATAGTTCTTGGTCGCTCGGTATTCCACTTACAGACATTAATGATCCGATTAATAATGAAGGAGCGCAAAGTATATCAGCAGACGGACGTTTCTTGGTATTTACAGCTTGCAACAGACGAGATGGATATGGACAATGTGATCTTTACTACTCAGAAGTAAGAGACGGTCGCTGGACGAAACCAACCAATATAAAAGCTCCGATTAACACTCGTGCGTGGGATTCACAACCTTCGGTTTCGGCAGACGGAAATACGATTTATTTTAGTAGTAATCGAGATGGCGTGATCGGGGGTAATGATATTTGGGTGAGTTCGAGAGATTCGAATGGAAAATGGCAACAACCGACCAATTTAGGTGATAAAGTGAATACCAAAGGCGACGAGCAATCACCCTTTATTCATCCAGATGGACAGACTTTATATTTTATGTCTGATGGGCATCCTGGAATGGGAAAAACAGATTTGTACTTATCCAGAAAACAGGCAGATGGCACTTGGGGTGAAGCTATTAATTTAGGTTATCCGATCAATACCGCATCACATGAAGGCGCATTAATTGTAAGTTTAGATGGAAAAACAGCCTATTTTGCTTCTGATCGTGATTTTGGGGAGCAAGAAGCATACGAACAAAAAAATAAGGTTAATCAAACTGATTTATATAGTTTTGAATTGTACCCAGCAGCTCGTCCACAACCAGTTACTTATGTGAAAGCAAAAGTGAGCGATGCAATTACGGGACAACAACTCATTGCAGACGTGGCATTGGTAGACTTGGGTTTACAAAAAACGCATACTTCATCTACAACCGATCAAGATGGAACGTTTCTCGTTTGTTTACCTGTTGGAAAAAACTATGGGTTGAATGTTAATAAAAAAGGGTATTTATTTCACTCTGAAAATTTTGCTCTGGATGTGAATAATACTTTTGATAAACCTTATATTTTAGATATAAAGTTACAACGTATTATGGAGCAAGAAATAGTAGATATACCTGATGCGACCACTGCTGAACCCGTCTCGTCAAGTAAACCTATCATTCTAAAAAATATATTCTTCGAAACAGGTTCTGCCGAACTACAAACGACCTCTTTTGCTGAACTCAATCAGCTTAAAAGTCTTTTGATGGAATATCCCAATATCCGAATTCAAATCAATGGACACACGGATAATGTTGGTAACTCTGTGGATAACCTACAACTTGCTAACAATCGAGCGCAATCTGTCCAAAAATGGCTGATTGAAAATGGCATTGATGCGAGTCGATTGATAGCTAAAGGCTTTGGTGAAACCATGCCGATTGACAGCAATGATACCGAAGAAGGGCGTCAAAATAATCGTAGGACGGAGTTTATGGTATTGTAATTTTTACCGATCTTTGCAAAAAAACACATTTGTCAGGATCAAAAGAAATATATTTTCATGTCGGATTGGGAAAAGTAGCTTCTACTTACCTCCAATATGCTTTTTTCCCAAAACTGCAAGGCATTGATTATATCCAACGAACAAAATACCGTCATTTTCAAAAGCATATTGATGGTTCAACCGCTAGTAAAGTCCTCATTTCACGAGAAATGGACAATCAGTTAGCATACGAGTGTGAGCAATTTGCAGCAGTCTATCCCGATGCAAAAGTTATTATTGCCTTTCGACAACACGATGGCTGGATGGCTTCCCAATATCGACGCTATGTCAAAAATGGTGGGTATCGCTCTTTTTCCGAGTTTTTTGATGTAGACCGAAATACGGGTTTATGGAAGACGGAACAGGCGATATTTATGGATAAAATCAAAAGTATTGAGCAGTTTTTTCATCATAAACCTTTAGTACTTTTCCATGAAGATTTAAAAAACAATCCGTTTAAAGTATTCGATCAGATAGCGAGTTATATAGGTGCGAGCTATGATAAAAAAGCTATTTCTACAGACGCTATTCATGCTTCATACAACGAACGACAGTTGAAATTTATCCGATCAGTCGCCCAAAAATGGTTTCAAGAGCCCAATAGTTCCAAACAAGTACAATCTGAAGGTGGCTTGAGGCACTGGATCAGGCGACGTTCTAAAATGCTGGCTTGCTATGCAACAATGTATAGTTCTGCTCTATTTCCAGATCACTGGGTTGGGTCAGAACCCCTCATTTTAGAAATCGAACGTGCAAAGGTTCGAGACTTTTTTGCAGACGATTGGAAAGCCCTTCAACAATATGCAAAAACGGTCAATTAAATATTCACATAAAAAATAAATGTCCTTATAATTTTCAAAATTTGAAAAAAGGTTTCTACAGACAACCAAATTGGATTAAGAAGGTTATACTTCGTGTGAGTAATACATTTTCATATTTCTTTATAAAAATTATTACCCGAATCATCCAAGAACTGCGCTAAATAGCTATACTTTTTGTATTTTTCGGAAATTTTTGAAAAAATCAATTCAGCAACTTAATAAAATATATATACAATGGCCGAAGTCATTAGAATGCCCAGAATGAGTGACACCATGGAAGAAGGTGTAATTGTAGGATGGTTAATCAACGAAGGTGATAGCGTTGAACCAGGTGATACTATTGCAGAAGTAGAAACGGATAAAGCGACCATGGAACTCGATAGTTACTCAGAAGGGGTCTTGTTACATATTGCGGTCAAAGAAGGAACGGTACCTATTAACGGTGTCATTGCTGTTATTGGAGAAGAAGGTGAAGATTGGAAAGCAGCTTTAGATGCTGCCGAACAAGAAGGTGACGGCGATACTAGCGATGAAGACCAAAAGGAAGCAACAACAGATGAAAAGGAGGAAGCATCTCAAAGTGAAGAAACTTCTACCGATACATCAGCACCGAAAACCGAAGCTGCTCCTGATAATGATAAACGTATTAAAGCATCGCCTTTGGCTCGAAGTATGGCAAAAGAAGCGGGCTTAGATATTTCTACCATAAAAGGTAGTGGAGATCAAGGTCGTGTAGTTAAAAAAGATGTAGAAGACGCCATGAATGCACCAGCGGCTCAGCCTGCTCCCGCTCCAGCACCTGCTGTAACACCGAATGTGCCTGCTGCTCCTGCATCAGCACCAGCAGAGGAAGCAAAACCTGCTGTTACGCCATTTACGTTTACGGGTAGTGGCGATAACTATGAGGATGTAAAAGTCTCACAGATGCGTAAGACGATTGCTCGTCGTTTGGGAGAAAGTAAGTTCTCCGCTCCACATTTCTATTTAACGGTAGAAATTGATATGGGTAAATCCACGAAGTTACGTAACAAACTCAACGAAGTTGCTGTAACTCGTATTTCATTCAACGATTTGGTTATCAAAGCAGTGGCACTGTCTTTAAAGTCACACCCAGCAATCAACTCGTCTTGGATGGGCGACCATATCCGAATTAATAAAGATGTTAATATTGGTGTAGCTGTAGCCGTTGAAGATGGTTTATTGGTTCCTGTGATTCGATATGCAGATATTAAGACACTTTCGCAAATTGATGTGGAAGTCAGGGAATATGCTAAAAAAGCAAAATCCAAAAAACTACAACCTGCTGAAATGTCGGGTAACACCTTTACCATTTCTAATTTAGGGATGTTTGGTATTGAAGAATTTACGGCTATTGTGAATCCACCAGATTCCTGTATCATGGCAGTTGGTTCTATTATTGAAAAACCTATTGTAAAGAAAGGTAAAATAAAGGTCGGTCAAATGATGAAAGTGACGCTTTCTTGCGATCACCGTGTGGTAGATGGTGCAAGTGGAGCGAAATTTTTACAAACCTTTAAAGAAATGTTAGAAGACCCTATTCGTTTGATGGTGTAATCTAGCTTTACTTTTCTTAATAAAAGGACAGCCATCCCGAAACTTTGGGATGGCTGTTTTTTTATGATGTGACCTAAATCTATTTTTTGTCTTTACTGTGAAACTGATATATAAAATAAAAAACAGTTTTCATTGAAAATCAAAAATAAAAATCATGAAATTATTTCAAACTATTGCTTTAATTCTTACAGGATTAAATATTCTAAACGCTCAATCTAATAGTATTCAGATCAAAAATGTAGAACAAATCAATACTACATTCATCGAATTTTCTCCTGTTTATTATCAACAAGGTTTAGTTTTTGTATCTTCTGATAGTCGCCACGGAAAAAAAGATAATTCTACAAAAGAAAAAACTTACGACTTAAGGTATAGTGATTTAAGTCCAAGAAACAGATTATCATCTTCTAGCCCACTTTCGTTAAAAGTAAATACTCGTTATCATGAAGGTCCGATCTGCTTTAGTCCTGATATGAACAAAATGTACTTTACTCGAAGTAACATTATAAACGGTAATCCTATAAAATCTAAAGATGGAAAAGTAAAGTTGAAAATATACGAAGCTACCAAAGGAAAAGATGACTGGGAAAATATTAAGGAATTAGCTTTTAATAGCAATGAATATTCTTGTCTACATCCCACTATTTCAAAAGATGGACAGTTCTTATATTTCGCATCTGACCAACCAGGCGGACAAGGTGGTATGGACTTATATTATTCTAAAAAAATAGGTGATCGTTGGTCTGCCCCAGTTAATTTAGGAAATTCTGTTAATACATCATCTAACGAAGTCTTTCCTTATATTCATCCATCTGGAAAATTATTCTTTGCTTCTAACCGTGTTGGCACAATGGGTGGTTTAGATATTTTTGCCATTGATTATACTGAAATTGCAAAAGGTTCAATAGAACAACTTCCAGCTCCAATCAACTCAACCTATGACGATTTAGGATTGATCCTGAGCGCATCAGGTAAAGTTGGATTTTTCTCTTCAGATAGACCTGGAGGAAAAGGAAAAGACGATATATATAGAGCAGAAATAGAAGGCGGTTTCAAAGGTTTGTTTCCTCCTAAAGTATTTGACAGAACAATAACGGTTGTAAATAAAGAAACTTCGGAAACATTAGAAGATGCAAGGGTGGTCATTACAGAAATAACTGAAGGGAAAACACCATTTGAAATGAATGAAATCTTCGAAATAAATCTATATAAAAATAATCGTAATGAAAATTTAGTTCGATATGCATTGAGAGCGTCTTTATCAGAAAATAATAAAGCAATAGCTACAAATAATCTAGGACAAGTAGTTGCCCAAATGACCGCTACTAAGAAGTATATTATTACGGCTACTAAAGAAGGATTTGTATCAGCTTATACTATTTATTCAGAAACGGGTTTATATCCAAAAGCAATCAAAATAGCTTTGTGGCCTGTTCCCAAAAAGGTAGTTGTAGAAGAAATTACTCCTGTTTTGGAAGTTGGTAATATAATAGTATTAGATCAAATTTACTATGATTTTGGTAAATCCTATATTCGTACTGATGCTTCAAGGGGCTTAGAAGCTATATTATATTTAATGAATGAATATCCTCAAATGACAATTGAGTTGACATCACATACTGATAGTCGTGGTACAAAAGATTTTAATATGGATTTATCTTCTCGACGATCTGGATCAGCTAAATATTATCTAACGAGTAGGGGTATTGCTGAAAGTAGAATTCGTGCGCTTGGAAAAGGTGAGCAAAACCCTAGAAATCAATGCGTAGATGGCGTAACTTGTTCCGAAGAAGAACATCAATTTAATAGAAGAACAGAAATTAAAATTGTAAGTCTAGGTAGTAATAAAACGATTCAATATATAGACAATGTGCCAGAGTATATAGATCGTGCCATCATTAAAAAGCGTAATTAAAACTGGTTCCATCTCAAATTCTGTGTTTAAGTCCATCATAAATGTTAAATAATTAACTTTTTTATAAAAGCATCAAACATTTACGAAACACAGAGTGTTACAACAATAAAAGATAGCAATACTATTAAATGCAGACAATTAAATTAACTTTTTACACTATTCAATCAACCAAATAAAATCGCTGAACAGCGAATAAAAATATAACTATAGTACTGATTTTCTTATGAGTTTAATTGGGGAGTAGCGTTCTACTCCCCTTCTCATAACCTATGTCTAAACTAAAGATTATGAAAAATAAATGGTCGTTCATATTCCTCGTTTGTTTTAGTTTCTGCTTCGTCCAAAGTAGTGTATTTGGTTATTCATCAGATACTTTAGTTGTGTATGTCGATGGAAAGCAAGCACCTGTTCTTACAGTACAAAAAGGAGTTGTTAGCTTATACGCTACTAGCATACAAGAAGCAGTCGTTCAAGAAATTCACGGTAATTTATATACAACGAACACCATAGAAACCAAACGATTTTTTATTAGTAATGAACTCTCCACAGAAGAAATCACACCATCTAATTATAAAAGTTTGATTATCAAATATTTGCCCAACGCACCTTATTTACATAAAAAACTAGGAAAATTGGGTTTTAGATATGAAAATGTTTCGCAGATGATTGAGTTCTATAATAAATTTAGAGTCAATGAACAGAACAATAGAATTGTACACTCAGATAAATAAAGTTCATAACCGTAACTAATAATCTTTATGGTGCTTTGTGTAAAAAGTCTTTTGTAGTACAAAGAACGACTTAACAGCCTGAAGGCTATTGTTACAATTTCAAATAAATTTTTACCCCCTATTTTTTAAAACTAAGTAGTTCGTCAGTAAAATTAGTACAAAACAAATCTATTAATCCGTCAAAAAATAGTTCGTAACCCCGAGGACTCGGGGTCAATTACTTACTCTTTTTATGACGGCAGATTTTTTTGCACAAGTAATTTTGACTGACTACTTCATTCACTTTTTAAATATAAATATTATGAAAATGAATAAAGGAATCCAGCAATTATTTCTTTTTGTTTTGGTCGCAGTTTTCATGACAAGCTGTGCTACTGTTCGACAAGGAGAAGTAGGTGTAAAAAGAAAGTTAGGTAAATATTCGGATAAACCCATAACAGAAGGTTTACGTGTATTTAATCCGTTTACTACAAGAATGATTAAGATTTCTACGCAGACTGAAAACCTAGAAGTAGGATTGAGTATTCCATCGAAGGAAGGACTAAACATTAGATCAGAAGTATCTATTTTATATAATGTTTTAGCAAATCAAGCACCTGACTTACTAAGAAATATTGGTCCAAACTATGAGCAAAATGTCGTTATCCCTGTATTTCGATCTGCTGTTGCGGATGTGAGTTCACGATTTTATGCAAAAGATATGCACACGGGCGAGCGAGCAACTATAGAACGAGCTATTCGAGATCAAATGATGGTCTATTTAGATGGAAAAGGTATTGAGGTAGAAGCTGTTTTATTGAAGAGCATCCAAATGCCACCTAGCCTTGCCAATGCTATTGAAGAAAAGCTAGAAGCAGAGCAGCAAGCACAGCGAATGGAATTTGTCTTGCAGCAAGCACAGCAACAAGCCGAACAAAAGCGAATTGAAGCAAAAGGTGTTCGTGATGCTCAGTTAATTATCGCAGAAGGTTTGGATGCCAATATATTACGCTTTAAATCAATTGAAGCCTTTATGGAGTTATCTAAATCTCCAAATACTAAAATCATAGTCACAGATGGTGATCTACCCATATTAATGGAATCTGAATTACAACAAAATGTCAATCAGGTTCGTCGATCAAAATACCAATAAACCGAGGACTTACCCCCTATTCATGAACCGTTTACACACATTTAGCATCCAAAGATCGTAGTTCTCATTCCTTATATAGTTTACAAGCAACCAAGCCCGTTAGTGGGCTTGGTTTTTTATTTCAACAACTTCTAGATCTTAATACTGTTTATATATATGTACCAAATATAAAAATTCATGTCAAAGAAAACTGTTGTTTTAGGCGCAAGCACCAATCCATCCAGATATTCATATTTAGCAACCAGTCGTTTGAAAAACAAGCAACATGAGGTTATTCCTGTAGGCATCAAAAAAGGAGCAATTGAGGGCATAGATATTCAAAACGGCACGCCAGATATTGAGGGTGTGGATACGGTAACTTTGTACTTAAACCCAACTCGTCAAGAGCAATATTACGATTATATTTTATCTCTACAACCGAAACGTGTAATTTTCAACCCAGGTACAGAGAACCCTGAGTTCGTTAAATTATTGAAAGAAAATGGAATTGAAACGGAAATTGCATGTACGTTGGTTTTGTTGAATATGGGGGCGTATTAAACCAGTACCCCTCCAAATCGCTCATTAAAACCTGTAATACCTTGCAAACCGCCTGTATGAACAGCTAAAATATTACTTTCTTTTGGAAATTGATCTGCTTCTATCATTTTCCAAATAGCATAAAATAGTTTTCCATTATAAATAGGGTCAAGAGGAATGTCAAATTTGGTTTTGAAAGTATTGATAAACTCTATTAATGCTGGATTGTGTTTGGCGTAGCCACCATGATGAAAAGTAGTATTGATTTCCCAAGCGGCTTGTGGTTTATGTTGAGAAATATCCAATAATTGTTGTACTTCGCCAGCCATAAAATCTCCTTTTAAAACGGAAATACCAATTGCTTTTTCATCTGATTCTAAACCTTGAACCAAACCTGCAAATGTACCGCCTGTTCCACAAGCCGTGAGCCAATAATTAATATTCATATCAGGTAATTGGGCTCGTACTTCTGCTACGATTTCTGAGCAGCCTTGTAGGGCAAGTTGGTTTGTACCACCTTCTGGCAACAAATAAATTTTACCAAATCGCTGGCTTAATTGATCTTGAAATGCTTTATCTTTTTTAAGTCGATAGGTAGACCGATCTATAAAAAGGAGATGCATACCACAGTTTTCAGCATGTTGTAAAGTCGGATTGAGCGGTTGAATTCGTTCTCCACGAATAACCCCTATCGTTTGAAAACCAAATCGTCTACCTGCTTCGGCAACTGCATAAATATGATTGGAAAAAGCACCACCAAACGTTAGTAATTTTTCGTAGCCTTCTTGTTTAGCTTGAACTAAATTATATTTTAGCTTTCGCCATTTATTCCCACTCGGAGCAGGTTCAATCAAATCATCTCGCTTGACAAACAGTCGAATTTCTTTTTTTGTAAAAAGATCATCATGTAATTCTATTACTGGACTCTTTTTGTTGTTAAAAAGCTCGTTATCAACCCTTATCATCTTAAATAAAATTACATATATAAAAAATTGGCATAATAGTTGAAATTGCATTTATAACAAACTTACTCACCTACACCTTCAGTGGCAAACGTCATTGATGTCTCTTCCGTGCAATCAGAGATTGCGGGATAAAATTAGTCAATAAATCATATTTAAAAATATCTCCTAGCATATTTTCAATCGAATGGTATTCGGTTGAACTGGGATCGTTTTCGAAACACTATTTACACACTATTAACACTATCTATTATGTTACACTATCAAAAAACAGCTCTAAGCAACAACAAATTAAAAGATGGCGGCTATACTTGGGTCGGCTAATCCAATAGCTTATCCGTACTATTGAAACTAAACTAAAAAAGGGTCTTAAAGTA
>JAHDFQ010000136.1:0-2073 GCA_020628085.1 Saprospiraceae bacterium | reverse complement strand
AATTATCGTCCCCAAGACCAACCAAATTTCAATTTAATTTCACCAAAAGGTGCAGATAAATCACTATCACTTATTTGATTGACGTTTGTGTCTGTATTAGTGACTACTCTATAGCCACCATTTACTCCAACTCTGAACCAACGGAAAACGTTAATTTCAAATCCAGCAGAAGGTTGAATAACGGTAATTTTATCTTTACCACCCGTTAAACCATCTCCGTTGATTTCTCCGCCACCAACCATGACCATAAATTGTGGGTGAAAGGCTTTGTACGCATTGGGTGAATAACCAGCAATAAATCCATTATAGTTCATATTAAGGCTAGCCGCCTCTATATTTTCTAAATTAATATTATCTCTGGATTCATATCCTCCCCAACCTAAAAAGATAGATTTGTTCAGTTCGACACCACCATATCCACCTCTGAAAAGGATATTTTCGTCTCCAATTCTTGTAATGTTGTATGATCCTCCACCCCAGCCACCAGAAATTCGGATGCCTGTTTTATTGAATAGAGTTTCGTCTTTTTGTGCAAAAATGTTTGTAGTAGCTAAACAGCAAATCATTAAAATAAAAGCAAATGCAGATTTTTTCATAATTCTATGGTTTTAAGTAAGTTCTAAAATGTGTGTGTGGCTCTACTTTAATCCTTGTTTATTGTAATGACAAATGAGTAATACAAAGGTTGCCAAATAAAATGAAAAATGGGCTGTATCGAGGTGATACAGCCCATTTTTTAACCCAACTTAACGATTTACAAATAAGTTTAACAATGCATTAGGAATGAAAGATGTGACTATGGTCGAATAATTAGTAATCGTTTGGTGACCAGCGTTTGTCCTTCTTCGTTTTGTAAACTATATAAATATGTTCCTTTTCGAAGATCAGATAAATCCATTTCAACCGTTTTGGAACCAGATATTTGATAAGAGTTTTGTTGAACAACGATTCCCAGAATATTATAAATTTTCAGATCATAGTTGCCTGAACGCAAATTTGAAAACTGAAACCTTGCACTATCAATAGCGGGATTGGGATAGGCAATGACATCCGATTTCGCCACATTTGGACGAGTTATAGAAGTAGGAACTTCAATAGATTTATAAGTAACTGTTTCTACAACTGATTCATCGGGACTGACAGTAGCAACCACAATTGGCTCTTTAGCATCATTACTAAAATAATTGTATGTGATAATCGTATCAGTCCCCAGTAGGTCTGGAAAAGGTACTAATGCGGTTACATCCTGCCAAGGAAACTCTCCAATTTTAATATCTAATAAGGTTTCTTGGTACTCAATTCGTTTTTCACGTAATACTTCAAATGTTCCACCTGGAATTGTCAATGTTCCCCAAGCATCGACTACATCTGTTCGATCAGAAGAAATACGAATTCGGATGGAGTCGGGCGTAATCGGCAAATTCTCGAAGACTTCGGCTGGAATAGCTTCTGCTGAAAAAGGTATATTTATATTAAATCCCGAAGTGTTAATATCTAAAAAATTCATTGGTGCACGCTTTATAACCGAAGCAGGTTCAAGGCGAGCCAATAAATCAATACCAAATCCAATCGGGTCTGGTCCGTTATAACCCAATAGTAAGTATTCATTATCATCTGAAGAGTAATAGGCTTCTCCACCTCCAAGAAGTTCTGTGACAACATCAGCTGTTGGAAACTGATCGGCGACCTGTCCTTCTTCAGCATTTTGAACCAATAATTCATCTACAAAAGGCGATTGCAATGAACTAAAATCCCAACTCAAATCTACTCCTGCTGAACCAATTTCAATATTTGATGGTAAATTATCTACTGACGTCCGAAGTGTATCTCCCGCAATCGGAAAAGTAGAATTATCAACGGTAATTTGTGCAAAAGCACTATTGAGCACAAAAAACTGTACAAAAATAAAAGTAAAAACAAAGCGTATATTTCTTTTCATAAATGTGTTATTTTGTATTGATTGGTTGAAGTATTCTAGTTTAAATTTTAATATCATGCCTAAAGTTACAACATAAAATTGAATGATGCTTCTATTGTATTTTAGTTGAAACACAGATTTCTAAAACGATTGCA
>JAHDFQ010000135.1 GCA_020628085.1 Saprospiraceae bacterium | reverse complement strand
TAATAAATCTTCTGTTGCCAAACAGAAATCCGTTGGTTCGTTGGTATTTTTATAATACAGCATTCTTTTGAAGAAAGAGTATTCTGTGATTTTTCGTAGAAATTTCCTTTACGAATGCTATAAGCACCAGGATAAATCAATGCCACTTTTTCAGCTTTAAAATATTCATGATAGACATATAATTGACGCAAATCTTCAGCACTTGGATTGCCGTTCTGAATGTTTTTCCACTTCGTATCCAATACGATTTTTCTTCCATCATTTAGCGTAATCAAAATATCTGGTCGCATCGTTGAACGATAACCCGCTTGAGGTTTCCAAAATAGTTTTTTTGCCTGACCACGAACGCTTCCATGCTTTAAATGCTTTTGAATACTTTTCAAAATAAATCGTTCCCACAACACATTCATATCAAATAATAAAGCTAATACGACATGTTTTCCTTTTCGTAAATCAGGGTGATAATTGAGTAATAAAAGTTTACAAATTTCTAGTATGTTTTGGTAGGGTTTACTCTTTCGAGTCAAGATGATTTTTTCAAAAGTTGTTGTTGTGACCTGCACCTGATCTAAAGGAGGAAATCGCATCAACAAGGTGCTGATTCGACTATTGAGTGCCACATTATGATTGACACGTTTAACCAATAATAAGGTTTTGTAAACGATTTGATTCAATAAATGATTGCTATCGTAAATGGTATGTTGTGTGTAGAAACGTTCTTGGTGAATCAGGTTTTTTTGTATCTGTTGTGCAAATTTTAATGCTCCTTTCAGTGCCAATTGGTTTTGCTCCACTCGACCATATTTTTTGATTAAACCCTGATGAAAAAGATATTCTACCTCCTTCACAAACAGTTCAAAATACAAATCTAAAATATAGTTGCTTTTAATATCTAAAGACGATTGACTAGGTGCTTGAACATTGAACGCATTGACCGACCGAAGCATTCCAATCAAAATATCACGCCATTGATTCACACTGGTATATTGGTCTGCTTTTGGTAGAATTTCAATAGTCAAATCTCCAATTTGAAGTACTCCGACATATTCACAAAAACGAACACCTTGATGAATTAACGAATAATATGGAACGCCTTTTTCGCCATGGAAATGCTGTAAATGAAGGAGTTGGGTAGGGTTGAGTCGCTGTTTTCCTTTGTGAACCCACAACGATTGATGCTCAAATATGGTGAAATGATGGTGTGGCATGAGCGTTTAACGATTTAGCAATAACTCAATGGCAGCAATGATGTCGAAATCCTCTTTTAAGGTATCTTCAATCATATAAATTTGCTTTTCAAAATAGGCATCTGCATCATAACTGTCCACTTGCGCAAATATATTCTCTACATTTGAAATGAACTTGGCTGTACAAAACCCTTGCCCTAAGACCAAGGCGATTTTACCATAATCCCCATAAAAATATTCTTGCAATAATGGAATGATTTTCTCAGCAAAAACCACTCGTAAATGTTGTTCTGTTTGTACTTTTAGAAAATAACTATGACCAATCAAATGATCCTTGTCGAGCAGAATTTCTATCCGTTGGTTAATAACATCTAATACTTCTTTTAAATGAATATCACCAATATGTTTATCTTTCAAATAAGAAGAATCAGGTGGCATTTCAATAAATCGAAAACGTCTTCGTAATGCCATGTCTAAGGCTTCCACACTTCGATCTGCTGTGTTCATCGTACCAATAATATACACATTATCAGGAACACCGAAAGATGTTTTGCTGTAAGGCAAAGTCAATTCCAGACCTTCGGGTTGCCCCAACCTTTTATCTTTTTCGATTAGCGTAATGAGTTCTCCAAAAATAGCAGAAATATTACCTCTATTGATTTCGTCAATGATGAGTACATGAGGTGTTTTCGATTGAACAGCTTTTACGCACAACTTTTTAAAAATGCCCTGCTCTATCTTATAAATAACGGGATCACCTTCATTTTCAGGTTCTTGCGGTTTTATACCTTCTACAAAATCTTCATAACTCATACTTTGATGAAAAGTCGTAAAGACGATGCGACCTTCACTTTTATATTGCTCAAATCGCTGAGTTAGAGCAGATCGTTCCTCTTTTTCGAGTGTTTCTTCCTCTATGTTTTCTATGATCGAAATAGCTTTGTTAATCGTATGATACGTCTTTCCCGTACCTGGAGGCCCGTATAAAATTTGATTGATTGGAACAACAAGACCGTATGAAACAACACTTTCATTGAACGTAGTGAGTGGTGCTTCTTGCAACCTTTTCTGGATGCTTTTTATTTTTTCTAATCTTTTTTGAAAGACTTTTTCAGGAATAATATACTTGGAAGATAAACTAAATGCTTCTAATAATTGGAGTGCGATAGGTCGAATTCGAGTCAGGTAATCGTGGAGATTTTTTATATACTGATTTGGGTGTTCATACTGTTTTTCACCATAATTTTTATCGTTGAGTTCAATATTTAATTGATCGGCGAGCTCGCTATGAAAAGCCTTTTCTTTCGGTGAAAACGTATCTCCTTTAAATGAAATAGCGATATAATTGCGTTGAATATTGGAACGGCTGTCTATGCTGATAACAAATCC
This sequence comes from Saprospiraceae bacterium, assembly GCA_020628085.1. Lineage (GTDB taxonomy): Bacteria > Bacteroidota > Bacteroidia > Chitinophagales > Saprospiraceae > JAHDES01. The sequence goes on along the minus strand of JAHDFQ010000135.1, from coordinate 10,836 downwards.
AAGCGTTTTAATTTTTCGATCTGTATCATTGGGCTTAAATAATGGAACAAAAATATAATCACCACCTTGAAACCAATGACCTCTGTTCAATCGTTCTTCTTTTGATTGAAAATGATCTCTTGATCGCAATGCAAATGTAAAATCAGGATGTTGCTTCTTGAACGACAATAAATAGTCCAAAATTTCCTGACTAATCGCTATAATTCTTTCCTTCCTCGTCATAATACAGTGCTTATTACGATTGTTCTTTTCGACCTAAATAAAGAAATACTATTCCACTAATGACAGCAAATAATATAGCTAAAACTAATGACCAATCAGGAATGTTTAGATGGAGTTGTTGCATCCAATAAATACCCAAGGGAATAGCAGCCAATCGGATCAGTTCTAAACCGTTCAACCACCGTTTTTGATGTTCAAATAAAAAACCAAACGTAATAGATGTCCAAATAATCCAAGCTCCGTAAGCTAAAAGTAGTTCCGTAGGAAAGGTCTTATTCAAAAAGAAATAATAGGCATTCGTCCCCATGGCCACAAAAAACTGTACCAGCACATAAATATTGATTTTTAAATTGATGCTCTGATTGTACTTTTGGTAATTCGAATCTACTTCTTTCGGCGTTGGATAACCACCCAAATAATCAGGCAACCAACCTGGTGGATTGAATAAAATTCGAGCGGTATCGCCCCAAGTTCGAGCCTGCTTCGCCTGTCCATATAACCACACATAGTGTGCAATATTCGCATACACAGGATTCCAGCTTTGCAACGGAACAGTCACACCATAATGTGGACGTTCTTCCTCTTTTTTAAACGTTCCAAATATTCTGTCCCAGATAATTAAAATACCGCCATAATTTTTATCCAAATATTTAGGGTCTCGACCGTGATGCACCCGATGATGCGAAGGGGTATTCAAGACAAATTCAAACCAGCGTGGCAAACGATTGATGTGTTCGGTATGAATCCAAAATTGATACAATAAATTGAGTCCGCCAGCTAATACAAATTGTTCGGGCGAAATACCCAAGATTGCCATTGGCAGAAAGAATGGAAATCCCCAAATAAAGCCAGTAGATGTTTGACGCAACGCCACCGAAAGGTTGTATTCTTCGCTTTGATGATGCACCGAGTGTCCACCCCAAAACAAACTGATTCGATGTGCCATTCGATGTTCCCAATAATAACAAAAATCCCATAATATCATCGCCAATGCAAAAGACCATAGGTTGTTAGGCAAATGATAAACCGCCACAAATTCATACAAAATGGCATACAGACTGATTTTTATAAGAGCCTTAAATGTATTGGTCAACTGCTGTAATGTTCCCGTACTAATATTCGTCACCGTATCATTAAGGCGATAGGATTTACGATTCGTCACAGATTCATAAACCAATTCCAACGCCATTAAAGTAAAAAACATGGGTATTGCTAGTATGACAGGATTGAGATTCATGTTTTAAAAGTATATAAGTGTCTAATCGTATCAAATATCAGCTATATTCGTTGGATATTTAAAAAATAATAATCAACCAAATGGCTAAAAAGAATAAAAAGGAAAAGAAAAATACGATAAAAAAATCAAAAAAGATAGTACCGCTTTCTTTTTGGCAAAATCGGTCGTTGTGGTTGCCTGCTTTAGCAGTTTTAGTCATCACTTTTTTGGTGTTCTCGCCCTCTATTGGCAATGATTTTGTGAATTGGGATGACGATGTCAATATTCTTGAAAATGCCAATGTCCTGGAATTTAATATTAAAGGTATTTTTACAGAAAGTGTGATCGGTGGATATAATCCGTTAACGACTTTTGTTTTTGCATTGGAACACAAGCTGTTTGGACTAGACCCAAGCATGTTTCATCTGGTCAATATTTTACTCCATTTAGTTTGTACTTTTTTCGTTTATCGGATCATGTTATTACTCGGTTTGAGTCGTAATGCAGCACTTTTGGCTATGTTATTGTTTGGGATTCATCCGATGCGAGTCGAATCTGTCACTTGGATTACCGAATTGAAAGATGTGCTGTTTGGTTCGTTTTATTTGGCAGCTTTATTTTTATATACGAAAGCTCGAAAAAACAAAACCAATATTCCACACCTAGCTATTATTCCACTATTTATTTTATCGCTTTTTGCTAAAATACAAGCCGTTTCTTTACCACTAAGTATGTTAGTTGTTGATTATCTTTTAGGATATGACTTTGGATTTCAAAACGCAAAAGAAAAAGGACAATCAACGATTAGTGCTGTAATCAATATGGTGTTGAAAATAGCAAAAGAAAAAGGTATTTACTTCTTACTTTCTTTGGCTGTTGGTATTTTAGGAATCACCATGTTGTCGGGTGCGGAAACGCTTAACGATGACAGTTATTTCAGTTTCTTAGATCGTATTTTGATTGGTATGTATTCGATTTGTGTGTATTTGGTGAAATTTATTTTTCCTTATCGAATGTCACCATTATATCCATATCCGTTTCCCTTGCCTTGGCAGGTATATGCCTCACCCTTTTTGTTTTTAGGACTAGTTTTTGGTGTCTTTCAAGCCTACCGAAAACACTACCGAACCATTGTTTTTGCAGCGCTTTTCTTTTTTGTAAATATCATATTTTTACTACAAGTGGTGGGTGCAGGACAAGGTTTTTTAGCAGATCGTTTTACCTATATTCCGTACATCGGATTTTTCTTTTTATTGGGTTATGGATATGATTTTTTAACTCGATACAAACCCAGTACGAAAACATTTTTACCTTATATAGCTGCGGCTTATATTGGAATTTTAGGATTCGTAACGGTCAATCAAATAAGCGTTTGGAAAGATAGTGAAAGTCTTTGGTTACATGTTATTGGAATTTATGATGAAATTCAGCGTCCTTTTGGAAATTTGGCGCATCATTATCGAGAAAATGGGCGAACACAAGATGCCATCAATTATTATACGGAAGCCATCAAACGAGAAGAAACCGCCACTATTTATAATGGTCGAGGAAAAACGTATTTTGATATGGCCATTAAAGCTAATCCTCGGCAACCATCACCAGAATTAGTCAATCAAGCTATTGCAGATTATACAAAAGGAGTGAATTTAGAACCTGATTTAGCAGAAGTACGCATCAATAGAGGAGCAGCACGGGCAAGTATTGGTCAGTATGAAGCCGCACTTCAAGACCTTTCTAAAGGTTTAGAACAAGATCCTACTAATGCCAATGGTTATCTTAATCGTTCTCTAGTATATAGTCTGGGTAAACAATATGAAAATGCTATTTCAGATCATACCAATTACTTAAAATTGCGTCCAAATAGTCCAGATATTTATTATGAAAGAGGAACGGCGAAAACCGAATTGGGGCGTTATCAAGAAGCTGTTCAGGATTTTACGACCGCACTTCAATTCAATCCCAATCAACCTGCTTATTATATGGGGCGTTCACAAGCGTATAAAGGTTTAGGCGATCCCGCCAAGTCCAATGCAGATTTTGAAAAGGCGCAGCAGTTGAGGAAGTAGTTTATTGAGAAGAATAAATTATTAATTTATTTGTCTTGTTATTTAGTAACAAATTGTTTGAAAATTAAGTCGTCTAATACTACATTTGTGTTATCTTTGTAAAAGTTCGTTTTAGTGTAAATAATTCACTCACACAGCAGCACAGATTATGATTCAACGATTGCTCGTTAAAAACTATGCGATTATCGAAGCCGTGGAAATTGAATTTTCCAAAGGATTGACTATTATCACGGGTGAAACTGGTGCAGGTAAATCTATTTTACTTGGTGCATTGGGTTTGATAATGGGAAAACGTGCCGATACCAAATCGCTTTATGACGAAAATGTAAAGTGTGTGATTGAAGCACATTTTGATGTATCTAAATATAATCTTAAAGATTTTTTTGATAATAATGATGTTGATTATGACGAAGAATTGGTGGTTCGACGAGAATTAACTCCATCGGGTAAGTCTCGTGCTTTTGTTAATGATACACCCGTCAATCTCAAAATTCTACAACAATTGAGTGCCTCGCTGATCGACCTACACCAGCAATTTGATACCCTAGATATTCATAATGTTTCTTTTCAGTTACGAATGTTAGATGCTTTAGCAGAAAACAAAAAACTACTGGATAAGTATCAAAAAATGTATCGCAGCTATCAATCGAATAAACGGCAACTCACTAAGCTGATCGAACAAAATGCGAGTTCTGAACGAGAAGTCGATTTTATCAATTTTCAATTAGACGAATTTAATAAAGTGGAATTGATAAATGGAGAACAAGAAACGCTTGAATCGGAGTTGAGTGTACTCAATAATTCCGAAGACATCAAACGGACACTCGCTGCATCTTTTAATCATTTAACCGAAAGTGAACAAGCTGTTGTTGGGCAATTAACAGGTTTATCTAATGCTCTTTCAGCGATCAAAGCATACAATCCAAAATTGGAATCCTTATGCCAACGTTTTGATGCAACGATTTATGAATTAGAAGATATTTCTAATGAATTTGAAGCCATTGCAGATCAAACAGAATATGATCCCGAACGCATCCAAGAAGTCAATGATCGATTGGATTTGATTTATAAACTACAAAAAAAACACAATGTAGTAGATGTAGCTAGTTTGATTGAAATACAAGAAGATTTACAAAATCAGTTAAATGGTTTTGGTGATTTGTCAGATCAAATTGCACAATTAGAATTAGATATTGATAAGCAAGAAACCGATTTAAAAGAAATTGCTATTAAATTATCTAAAAAACGGAAAGGTGTTATTGCTGGTTTTGAGCAAAAAGTACATCAAATGCTCGGTCATTTATCAATGAATAATGCTCGCTTAAAAGTAGATGTACAGCCGCTCCAAGAACTCAATGCCACAGGTTTAGATGATGTAAATTTCTTGTTTGCTGCCAATAAAGGTGGACGTTTACAAGCGATTAAAGATGTCGCCTCTGGTGGAGAAATCGCTCGTTTAACCTTATGTACAAAATCCTTAATTGCAAGTGCTATTCCATTGCCTACACTTATTTTTGATGAAATAGATACAGGTGTTTCTGGTGACGTTGCCCTCAAAATGGGTGATATTTTACGTCAATTATCCGATCATCATCAGGTGGTTTCCATTACGCACTCTCCACAAATTGCCTCCAAAGCAGATGCTCACTATTTTGTCTATAAAAAAGATACCGAAGAACGTACCATCACTAAAGTCAAACAATTATCTAAAGAAGAACGAATCCGTGCTATCGCAACTATGTTGAGTAGTAATCCACCAAGTGATTCAGCGATGCAAAATGCAAGGGAGTTGTTGGCGACCGCCTGATTGAGATTATTCCGCTCTGAGATGTGAGAGTACTGCGCTACGCTTGCTTTGAGAAATGAGACTCCAAATTTAACGCTCAAAGTAAGTCGCTTTTGGAGTCTCATTTCTCAAAGTTCCGAAGGAACGCTCTCACATCTCGCAGCGAAGCGATCTCCCTCTACTCCTCCTCAATCTCAAAAATATACGTCATTTTCCCACATTGTTTAGCGGAAGCGGTATAGTCTTTTTCAAAACGGTATTTAATGGTGGCTTGCATCGCCTCCCGAATCAAATCAGGTGTATCAATGGTAGATTCTTCTTTATTGAAATCGGTATAAACCACTCGTCCAGTTCGGTTGACACAAAGGTTGATGACAATCGTACCTTCTTCTTGGGTTAATTGCTTGATTTCTGCACGATGAATAACACGTCTTGAAAATAATCCATCTCCTGAAAAATCCATCCCGTTATCACCTTCATCTGCTTTGCCATCAGTTTCTGCATTACCTGAATCTGATGTTCCTGTATCACCTTCACCTTTGTCAGAAGCCGTACCTGATGCTTCTGTAGATGTTTCGGTAGAAGCTTCAGGAGCGGCTTCTGCCTCAACTACTGGTTCTGGTGTAGGGGTAGGTTCAATGGGTTTAGGTGTTGGTTTGACCACCGGCGGTGTTTCCTTCACCACAGGAGCTTCTTTGATGGTCGGAGCTTTTTCTGGTGTTTTCAAAACAGGTTTACGTGGTGCTGTTTTCGTAGGAATGGGTTTGGGTGTTTCTACTTTTTTTGGTGCTTCAACAGGTTTGGGTGTCGCTACGGGTTGAGTTGTCGCAGGCGTAGCAGCTTTCGTGGAAGATTTGGCCGCAGCCGATTTAAAATCATCAAACTCAATGGTGATAACTTTTTCATAATTCGTAGGTGATTTAGTGATCGTTTGTGTCAAAAACGGAACCGTAAATCCTATTAATAGAATCGTATGAAACCAAAAGGCGATTCGTTTTGCTTTTTTCTTGTCCTGATTGTTGGTGTTGCTGATTGTCGTTGCCATATTCATTGGTTTTAATAGTGAATTACTTTCTTGAAAAAGTATACAACAATGATAAGCAATAACAGAATACGGTTACGTTAACGGATTCTTAATTGATAGGAAGGAAATATTAAAGAAATTGGTAGAGTAGGTTTGCCTGTGAAAAAGTGTTAAGAAATGACAAAACCGCTTAGACGATTCATCATTTAAGCGGTTTTGTATTTATATAAATATGCGAAAAAAATGTGCTTACTTTTTATTAATCCGTTGCGTGGTGAAGATTTCTCCAGCGTCACCAATCATTTGAACTAAGTATAATCCTTTTTGTAAATCAGAGACATCATAACGATCATTAGCGGATCTTTTAAAAGATTTTATTTTTCGACCAACTAAATTATAGATCACCACTTCTCGAATCACTTTCGAGCGATCCTCGATATTAATATAATCAATAGCGGGGTTAGGATAAACAGAAAAAGTAGGTTTATCAGATGTCCAATGATAGCTCGGCGGATCATCAAAAATAGCTTGCTCTACACCAAAAATATTGCCGCTAGCAAGCAGGTGTAAAGAACAAAAACATAACATTAAAAAGAGTAAAGTTTTCCGCATATAGAGAATATCAAAATTGTTTTATAAATTGTCTATCATCTGTACAACAATTTGAAAGACCAATTCGTTGCTTCAAGTTACGTTTTTTCGCTCAGCAAAACAAAAAAGTTAATTCCTTTTAATGGAATCTTAACAACTTTTGGGCTTCGTATTAAACTTAACAAACATATTACTACAAAAATCAATCCATTCTATTTTAATAATTGAATTTTTCCCCAACGATTAGGTACATGCATGTTGATAATTCCATGTGGTTTCCATACCCAAAAACGAGCAGCTTTTTCTTTTTCTTCTCGATCTAAGTATGGTTGATGTACTATATTTAAATCCCAATCTGTTCGTAAAAAATTGATCGACCAAATTTGATGCAATAAGTCCTTTTTACATTGTTGTTCCCCTCCAAAAAGAGTAGCTATCGGAATCGCAATTTCCAATATCCAGCTTTCGTCCTCATCCGTTTGATTATCTATTGTACCATTGACTTGAATACCTATTTTCAGTCCATCAATACTCCAGTTAGAATTAGGGGTTCCGCCATTAACATAAGGTTTGTCCATCTGTAAATCCCAAGTCGTTCCTAGTGGATTCACCTCCAGTTCAAAATAATCTAAACCGTCTCGTTCGGGATCAATGAATACCTCAAAAGCATCTTCTTGAAACAAAGGACTTTCATTTTCTAACATTGTTGCCCAGATGTGTGAATCGTCAATTTTGGCTGCTACAAAAAGATATTTTTTATTCCAACACATTTTAAACCGAGTTGTGTGAATAGGTTTTGGAAACGCATCACCTCTAATGTCTGTAAACTTACTCGACCACGGAATATTTTTCCAAGCTTTATCATCTAAATCACCATCAATTTTGATCTTTTTATTAGTATAAAAACAAGGAAAAGTATTGGTTTGTGCTTGTCCAGGTATATTAGTGCAACAGAGCATTATGCTTACTACAAGTAGCAGATAATTCATGTTAAGATGATTTATGAAAACGATATTCTCGGTCAGTAGAGTTATACTGCTCATTAAAAAATTCCTTTTCAAACGTTAATATGGACTGCTCCAATATTCGTACGGAAGCAGTGTTTCGGACATCTACCCAGGCGACAATTTGTTTTAATTCAAGCACTTCAACAATATATTTCAGTAAACCATTGGTCGTTTCCTTACCAAAGCCATTTCCCCAATATTTTTCCAAAAGACGATACCCAATTTCTTGGTCACCATTATCGTAACGAACCAAAGCAGCCGTTCCTATGAAAGCGTTATCTGCTTTTCGTCGAATTGCCCAGACCAGTAAAGATGGATTTTCTTGTTGGTAGGCAGCAATTAATTCATTCAAACTAATTTTACTCTTTTCAAGAGTATCTATTGCTGAACCCGTGTAGCGTAATACGTTCGGATTACCTTGCATTTTTGCGAATGCTTCTATATCCAATAAATTTAGTTTTTGGACAAGCAACCGATCGGTCTGAAAAATCATTTATAATTATTTTGATTACAATGTTAATTATTTGATTATATTTAATATTTTTTGTATCTTTATAATACAAAGAAGCAGGTTAAATAAGATTAAGATAATTGTAGAAATATTAAGTAGTTTACCTTTTTTATTTGGTAAATAACCGCCCTGAAAGTTCGTCAAAAAATAGCTTGTAATTTTCTTAAAATTAATTACTCGCTCTTTTTATGACGAACGGCGTTATTATACAAGCAAATAAATAAAGGCATTTATTCATCAATAAAATCAAACGCCTTTGACAACAACAACCATTCCGTCGAAAAACGTTCCAACTGTTGACCAAACCATCAAGAAAGAGCCCGTTGGAACGAGCCGTACTGCTAAAGAACCAAACTTAGAGAAGGAAATCCTCAAAAATCAACAAAAAAGAGATGAAACCAGTAAAAATCATCTACATTATGCATTTGTATGCTTCATTTGGGTAGGATTTTCCTTATTGGCCTTGGTTTTTATGATTCGAGTCATTCACTTTATTTTGCCATCGCCATTCCAATGGTTGGATGCCACGCAAATTCAAGGCATTGACAAACTCATATTTAGTGGTGCAATTGGTGGGTTTGTAGGTCGCTATTTTAAAAGATTTTATTAGTTCTAGATCGGAGTACGAACAAGTGTTCGTACTCCCGTTTTTTTTGATTATATTTGTATATCGAAATTTTAAATCAATGAATACAAACAGCATAACAGAAATTATTCGAAAACGACGATCTATTTTTCCAAAAACCTACAATAATCAACCTATTAATAAAGCGATTATTGAAGAAATATTAGAAAATGCGAACTACGCACCTACACACAAACTAACAGAACCTTGGCGGTTTAGAGTGTTGCAAGGCGAAGCACTACAAGGCATGAGTGATTTTATGGGAAACTGGTATAAAGAAAAGTTTACGGGCGATCAATTTTCAGAGGTCAAGCATAAAAAAATGACTACAAAACCTTTGCAGTCGGCTTGTGTCATTGCGATTTGTATGCAGCGTGATCCTGAAGAACGTATTCCCGAATGGGAGGAAGTAGCTTCCGTAGCTTGTGCCGTCCAAAATATGTGGTTAACCTGTACCGCTCATCAAATTGGCAGTTATTGGAGTTCTCCGAAGGCAATTCTACCCGAAGTAGGAGATTGGTTGCAACTCAAAGAAGGCGAACGATGTTTAGGCTTTTTTTATATGGGCTATCACAATCTACCCGATTTACCTGCCAAACGAAACCCGATTGAAGATAAAGTAATTTGGATGTAAGCACGTATCAGCGTGCGGACGTGTTCATGTATTCACGTTCAAATTATTATTATATAAGGCGTGCGCACATGAACACATGAATACCTGCGCACATGAACACAACAAACCATGCCTACATTTCATACTTTAACTATAAAAGATATTCGTCAAGAAACCGCAGATTGTGTGTCTGTCGCATTTGACGTTCCGACGGAATTAAAAACGGAATTTGATTTTATTCCTGGGCAGTACTTGACCCTTCGAGCAACTGTTAATGGTGAGGATATTCGTCGTTCCTATTCGATTTGCTCGAGTCCCATAAATGAAGATTTACGAGTAGCTATTAAACAAGTACCAGAGGGGAAATTCTCTACTTATGCCAATCAGAATTTACAAGTAGGAGAGACGATGCAGGTGATGACACCTATGGGAAATTTTCATTCAGAGATTGTGGAGAATCAACAAAAAAACTATGTTGGATTTGCCGCAGGTAGTGGGATTACGCCCATTTTGTCTATCCTTAAAACTGTTTTGATCAAAGAACCAGAAAGTCGATTTACACTATTTTATGGAAATAAAACGATGGATTCTATTATTTTCCATGAAGAAATTGAGCGATTGAAGAATATTTACATGAATCGATTGAGTGTTCATCATATTTTGAGCCGAGAAAGTTTGGGCGTACAACTCTACAAAGGACGTATTGATGCCGATAAATGTCAATCGTTTTGTAATTTATTTATTGATCCCAAATCGGTGGACGAATATTTTATCTGTGGTCCAGAACAGATGATTCATGCGGTCAAAGATACTTTAGCCGATGTCGGTGTTGATAAGAAAAAAATCCATTTTGAGTTGTTTACAACAGCTGGTGCCACCAAGAAAAAAGTGCTTAAAAAAGAAAGTACTGTCCCTTCATTCGATTCTCAAATTACGATTGTTTTAGATGGCGATAAATTCAACTTTCCTATCCAATCTGACGGCGAAAATATCCTCGATGTTGCACTTGAAAACGGTGCCGATCTTCCATTTGCTTGTAAAGGAGGTGTATGTTGTACGTGTCGAGCTAAAGTCCTAGAAGGCGAAGTCGAAATGGATGTGAACTACGCGCTCGAAGAAGATGAAGTAGCCGATGGTTATGTATTGACTTGTCAGGCGCATCCGAAGACGGATAA
>JAHDFQ010000134.1 GCA_020628085.1 Saprospiraceae bacterium | reverse complement strand
TTACTTTCCAATACAGAAACTCGAAAAAATCTTTTCCAATAAATCATCGGTCGATATTTCGCCTGTGATTTCTCCTAGATAATGGAGCGTTTGGCGAATGTCCATGGCTATAAAGTCAGAGGTGACATTGGTTTCCATTCCTGTGAGCACTCGTCGGAGGCTTTCACTTGCACTGTGTAGTGCATCGTAGTGACGAGTATTGGTCACGATGGTATTTTCGAGCTGTACTTTGTTATCTAAAACGGCATTATAGAGTCGCTCTTTGAGATATTCAATATTCATTTTATTGATAGCAGATACAGGAATAAATTGTTCTTCTGACAGGTATTCTCCCGTATAATGCTCGGCTTTAGTGTATGGGTTCAAATCCATTTTATTGGCAACAGCCATAAGGTGAACGCCCTCGTTCGTTAGTTTTTGAAGATCAGCTTGGACTTCTTCTGGCTGTGTATTAATCACATCAAACACATAAATGAGCAAGGAAGATTGAGCAATTTTTTCCATCGTTTTTTCTACACCAATCGCTTCTATTTGATCTTGCGCTTCTCGAATTCCTGCGGTGTCAATCAATCTAAATTCTACACCATTGATATTTAAAACTTCTTCAATGGTGTCACGGGTAGTTCCTGCAATATCTGAAACAATAGCTCTTTCTTCGTTTAGTAAGGCATTTAAAAGTGTCGATTTTCCTGCATTGGGTCGTCCTGCAATGACGGTATTAATCCCGTTTTTGATCGCATTTCCTAATTTGAAGGAATCTAATAGTGTTTTTATTAATTGTAAAATCTTTTGAACCAATTGCTTTAAATCATCTCGATTGGCAAATTCTACATCTTCTTCTCCAAAATCTAATTCCAACTCAATCATACTTGCAAAATGAATCAGCTCATCTCGTAGTTTACGGATTTCTTCCGAAAAACCACCTCGCATTTGCTGTATGGCGAGTTGGTGCGAACTCTCAGAAGACGAAGCTATTAAATCAGCAACAGCCTCTGCTTGTGATAAATCTAATTGACCATTTAGAAAAGCACGCAGCGTAAATTCTCCTGGCTGTGCCATACGTGCGCCCTTTTTTATAAAAAGCTGTATGAGTTCTTGAATGATAAAATTAGAACCATGACAAGAAATTTCAACAACATTTTCTTTGGTGTATGATTTCGGTGTTTTGAAAACAGAAACGAGTACTTCATCTATGATCCGTTGTTCATCTCGGATCGTTCCTAAATGTATGGTATGCGTATCTACTTGTTCTAAGTCTTTACCATAAAAAACGGCATTTGTAATGGAAATTGCTTCTTGTCCAGATAAACGGATCACACCAATTGCTCCGACACCTGGCGGTGTTGCCAATGCTACAATAGTATCTTTTAATTCTATGGATGCGTACGCCATAATATTTTTATTTCTGATTCCCACAAAGGTAAACAACAAAACGTATTTGAGTTGTGCAACCTTTGTAAAAAGTATCTGTCATTAGAATAACAAAAGAAAACAAACAAAAAGACAAGCCAATATGAAAACGATCTATTTATTCGCCTCTATTATGATGCCCATTTTATGTTTGGCGCAAGATGATGGTTTTTGTATTTGTATGTTGAACCAACCTGCTTATAGTGCAGAACAAGATCAGACCTATACGGCTGGGAATGAATTTAACGAATTTTTGAGTCCGCAAATACTTACAGAAGATGCGAGTGAAGATTATCTTTTTATGATATTCGAGGAGGATGCTAATACAGTAAAAGACGAAGATTTGGAAGAAGTATCAGAAGTTGCTTCGGATCGAGTATTGGTTAAGAAAAAGAAAAAAAGACACTACTTACATTGGAATGCTCACAAAAAACCAAAAAAGTATAAAGGAAAGTGTCCGTTCTTTTGATCGGATACTTTTGCTTTATCCATAATTATCACCTACCTTTCGGACAAAATTTGTTAAGTAAGGGGTTTCAATTCTTTGTGTAAAATTTTGAGATTAATTAAAAGTTGAATTAGCCGCAGAATAAGGCGTTTGAAACTTTTAATCAATCTCTTTCAATAAAATTTCTACTCAAAGAATCCCCTCAAACTACTTTAATGTTATTACCATATTTAGACGCAAATGAAATAGAGGCTGGCTGTGATGAAGCGGGACGAGGTTGCTTGGCTGGTGCTGTATTTGCGGCGGCAGTTATTTTACCAAAAGATTTTGAACATCCTTTATTGAATGACTCCAAGCAGTTGACTGAAAAGCAACGAATGCTGTTACGACCTATCATAGAGAACCAAGCTACTGCATGGGCGGTAGGCATTGTCACACCTAAAGAAATAGATGAGATCAATATTTTAAATGCTTCTTTTTTGGCGATGCACCGAGCGTTAGATCAACTGAAAACACGACCTACTTCGATTTTGGTAGACGGGAATCGATTCAAATCTTATCAAAACATTGCACATCATTGTATTGTGAAAGGTGATAGTAAGTATTTATCTATAGCTGCGGCATCAGTATTAGCAAAAACCTACCGAGACGATTACATGGCTAAAATCGGAATAGAATTTCCTGCTTTTGACTGGGCGCAAAATAAAGGGTATCCGACTAAAAAACACCGAGCAATTATAGCTAAAGAAGGTGCAAATAAGTATCATCGACAATCGTTTCGCTTGTTACCCGTTCAAGAGGAAAAAAGCGATTAATTCACAGACCATTTTTTTTGAATAATAGAGTGTGCTCTATTTTTTTCTAGTATATCTAAAAAAGTATTTCGAGGGATTGCACGTGCGCCCATGCTCGCTAAATGCTTCGTTTGTTGCTGACAATCAATAAGTTCATAGTCCCATTGAATCAGTTGTCGGACGAGACTTATAAATCCAAATTTTGAGGCATTACTAACTTTGGTAAACATAGATTCACCAAAGAACACCTTTCCCAAAGCGACACCATATAAGCCACCAACAAGTTTGTCATTTGACCAAACCTCAACCGAATGCGCCAAGCCTAGTTGATGTAGTTTCAAATAACCTGCAATCATAGTTTCTGTGATCCAAGTACCACCAGATTGTCCCTTTCGATTTTGTTGCTGACAGGCAGTGATCACTTCCTCGAAAGCAGTATCAAAGGTACAAGTAAATTTATTTTGATTAAAATAAGGACGCATACTTTTGGAAACCTTGAGTTCATCAGGATAGAGAACGAAACGTGGATCAGGTGACCACCAGATGATTGGATCGCCAGGATTGAACCAAGGGAAAATCCCATGTGAGTAGGCTAAAACGAGTCGTTGTGGAGATAAATCGCCTCCGACAGCAAGAATACCGTCTTGGTTGGCATAACTCGGATGCGGAAAACTCAGTTCGTCATCTTGTAGCCAGTAAAAGGACATGTTGGTTTAAATTTATCTCTTAAATTAGTGGATTGAAAATTAATGGATTTTACAAAAAAAGAAAGAATCAAGAATGAATACACATTCCCAATTCTTCATTATGATACTCTATTCTTAACGGTTAATAAAGTCAGAAGTTGACTTTATTAACTAATCTATTTGCTCAATAACTGCTGAAAGTCCTCTATCCGTCAATGCATCCTTTAAAGGTCGCAGTACTTTCATGCTTGCTGTTTTGACAGTTGCTTTACCTTTAAAATGGATTAATAAAGCTAATTGTTCAGATTGTTCCATTGGATGATTCAAGACGTCCATAAAACACTCAATCACCCAATCAAACGTATTTTCTTCATCATTGTAAACGATTAATTGAGCGTGTTCGCCAACATCGGTCAATTCATCTAATACCAATACTTCTTCTAATTCTTCAACGGTGTGATTATATATTTTGTGTGCTGTGGTCATTTGATTGTTGAACATAATCCCCAAATTTCTACATTTAATTAAAAATTATCTATACTGTCATAACTACTTTAGATTTGATAAAGTTTCCTTAATCGCATCATAATTTGGCTGATCGCCTGGGGAGTCACAAATTTCTTTATATTGAATTGTTCCTTCTTTATCCACTACAAAAGCAGAGCGTTTTGAAACACCTTTCATACCGAACGCTGGAAATTCTTCATATAATGAGTCATAAGCAACAGAAGCGGATTTATTGAAGTCCGATAATAGAGGGAAATTCAAATTTTGTTCTGCTTTAAATTTTTCTAACGTAAACGGAGAATCTACAGAAACGGCTAATATATCTGCATCTAAGTCGCTATACATCGAAATATTATCTCGCATGTTGCATAATTCCTCCGTACAAACACCTGTGAATGCTAACGGAAAAAATAAAAGAATTACATTTTTACCTTTGTAATCTGCCAAAGAAACTTCCTTTTTTTCATCCGATACCAATGTAAAACTTGGTGCTTGATCTCCTACATTTAAAGACATATATTGATTGTATTTAGAATTTTAAACCTCAAATAACAAAATTAAGAAATCCTGCTTACATTTGGGCGATTTCTTTATGGTTTTTATAAAACAAAACACCAGCCTACATGGATTCCGTCAAAAAAGCATATTTACAATTACATTTAGCTGTTTTTTTATTTGGTTTTACCGCTATTTTAGGCGATTTAATTTCACTTTCAGCCGTTGTTTTGGTTTGGTGGCGTGTGCTTATTACTAGTATAAGTTTACTGTTTTTGATACAATTTGGCAAAGCACTTTTAAAAATACCACGTAAATTAATCCTCCAATATATGGGAATTGGCGTATTGGTGGCCATTCACTGGATCACCTTTTTTGGTTCAATAAAATACAGTAACGCTTCTATTTGTCTAGTTTGTATGGCAACGGCCTCTTTTTTTACGGCTTTCCTAGAACCTTTAATATTCCGTCAAAAGGTGAAAACTTATGAAATTTTATTGGGTTTAATGGTCATTCCAGGTATGATGCTTATTGTCAATAGTATTCAAACAGATATGATGTTGGGCGTTTGGATTGGATTAATTTCTGCTTTTCTTGCCGCTTTGTTTGCCACTTTAAATAAGAAACTAGTAGATAAAGCAGAACCGTTTAGCATTACTTTTTTAGAGCTAGGCAGTGCCTGCTTATTTATTAGCTGCTGCTTGCCGTTTTATTTTTCGGCTAACCCTGAATTGGCATTTTTACCTGTTGGAATGGACTGGCTATACTTGTTGATACTGGCTTTATTGTGTACGACGCTGGCCTATATTTTGGCGTTGGTGGCACTGAAACACCTTTCGGCGTTTGCCTCCAATCTCACCGTAAACCTCGAACCTGTTTATGGAATTATCCTCGCTTGGTTGATCTTAAATGAAAATGAAGAATTGAATGTCGGATTTTATCTCGGCTGTGGGATGATCTTATTGGCAGTGTTTAGTTATCCGATGGTAAAGAAAATGGTGGAAGGTAAAGAACGTATTAATGAGTAACATTTTAACGTATTAATGCTTTAGCTAGGTGCTAGTAGATTTTAATGTATTTTGAGCATTGACTTTTTATTCATTCAAAACTGGTTGTTATGAGTTATAACCCAAATTATTACGATCCTTTGAAAGATAAATCATTCAAATTAGCCGTACGCATTGTGAAATTATGTAAATATTTGATGCAGGAGAAGAAGGAATTTATCATCAGTAAGCAGGTGTTGAGGTCGGGGACAAATCCTGGCGCAATGGTTCGAGAGGCTAAAAATGCAGAAAGTGGAAAAGACTTTATCCACAAACTTGCCATTGGACAGAAGGAAGCGGACGAAACGATGTATTGGCTAGAACTATTATGTGCAACAGATTACATTAGTCAAACAGAATTTCAATCTTTACATGGCGATACTGAAGAGGTGTTGAAATTGCTGAAAAGTTCTATTAAAACAAAGAAGCAAAATTTATCAAAAAAATAGAAAGAAGTTAGCCTAAATTATTGTGCAGTAGAGTAGTTTACGCGTTAGAATATTACTCGTTAATATGTTAAAATGTTCACTTCAAAAACGCTCTTTGAGTATGAACACGTCCGCATACGAACACGTTTCAAAACAACTCATCTGACTCCTCCACATAAGAAGCGGCAAGCAATCCCAGAAAAGTCAATCCGCCGTTTAATAAAATGATTAAGAAACCAATTTTGAAGCCTATAAAAAAATCATTATAACTTAAAAAGTAGGAATAAATAGGAGCAGCGATGCAAATCGGAACAACCCATTGCTCTCGAACCTTAAGCTCTGTCAGCATACCAAATGCAAAAAGTCCCAAAATAGGCCCGTAGGTATAGCCCGCTGCTTTGAATAAGGTATTGATAACGCTATCGTTGCTGAGTGCATGAAAGATCAAAATGACAACAAAAAGTAGAACAGAAAAGCCAATATGTACCATCCAACGGGTTTTCTGTTTGTTTTTAATGTTATTATTTTTTTGTTCAAAACCCAAAAAATCAACACAAAAAGAAGTCGTCAATGCCGTTAAGGCAGAATCTGCACTAGAATAGGCGGCAGCAATTAAACCTAAAATAAAAACAATTCCAGCCGTGGGGGGTAGATGTTCTAAGGCGATGGTAGGATATAATAAATCTGTTTTTTCAGGAATCATTAATCCAATATTACTAGCATACAAATAGAGCAAAGCACCTAATATTAGGAATAATAAGTTCGCAAAAACAAGCACTATACTAAAACTAAAAATATTGAGTTGTGCTTCTTTGAGCGAGCGGCAAGTCAAGTTTTTTTGCATCATATCTTGGTCTAAACCCGTCATGACAATCGCAATTAAAGCACCGCTTATAAACTGTTTAAAAAAATTATTCGGATCACTCCACCCACCTTCAAAGAAAAATATTTGAGAATAATCGCTTTGCCAAACCAACCCAGTAAGTTCACTAATATTTTTTTCTAAAGCTGTTCCAATTGCAAAAATAGTGAGGATAACGGCCGTCAACATAAAAAGTGTTTGCAAAGTATCTGTCCACACAATTGTTTTGATACCACCTTTAAATGTATACACCCAAATTAATAGAATAGTGACCAAAACCGTTAACCAAAAAGGAACAACTATTCCTGTTAAGGTACAAATAGTTTGAAAAACAATAGCTACTAAATATAGTCGAAAGGATGCACCAATAACGCGTGAAAGTAAGAAATAGGCAGCCCCAGTCTTATAAGCATAAAAGCCAAAACGTTCTTCCAAGTAAGTATAAATAGAAACAAGTTTGAGACGATAGTAAAGTGGTAATAACACCGTAGCAATAACAACATAACCAAGCAAATAACCCAAGACCATCTGCATATAAGAAAAGGCCATATTGGCATCATCTCCGCCTACTTGCCCAGGAATAGAGATAAATGTGACACCTGAAAGCGATGTTCCGATCATCCCAAAAGCTACCAAATACCAGGGAGATTGGCGATTGGCAACAAAAAACGTCTCATTGTTTGCACCCTTCCCTGTCAAATACGAAATAAGCATTAATACCAAAAAGTATAATGCAATGATCCCAAAAATCAGCCCCGCCGTTATATCTATCATAAATGTTTTCTGTAGTTACTATTCATATGTAAATTATCAAATAGATTTAAATGGTAATCCCTATGAAATAGCAATACTGAAAGGATAAATTATCTTTTTCTTTTTATCTTTTACCCATATTCAGTATAATTCTCTGCGCTAAGGTAATAAAGTTTATGAAAAAAAATCACTCCTGCAATTTACTTCCATAACTCAAATCACCTGCATCTCCCAAACCTGGAACAATGTATGACTTTGCCGTTAATTCATCATCTAAATCACCCATCCAAATATGACAATTGGGGTGTTTTCGTTTGATATAATCCAAACCATTTGAAGAAGCTATGGCCGTTATAATATGAATAGAAGCAGGTTTTCCGTAGGTTTCTAATTCTTTTAATGTAATGTGCATGGAAGCACCCGTTGCCAACATCGGATCAGCAATAATCAGCGTACAACCTTCGAGATTTGGACAAGAAATATAATCTATTTTAATTTCAAATGATCCATCTTTGTGATGCCTACGATAAGCAGAAACAAAAGCATTATCGGCATCATCATAAATATTGAGTAGACCCTGATGCATTGGCAAACCTGCCCGAAGGATAGTCGCTAAAACAATTCGATCACTAGGAACAGTAGCGTTAGCAACACCAAGTGGCGTTTCTACTTCTATAGTTTTGTATCTTAGTTTTTTAGAAATTTCATATCCCATAATTTCTCCTAACCGCTCTAAATTGCGGCGAAAACGCATCTGGTCTTTTTGTATTTCCGCATCTCGTAGTTGTGCTACATATTTATTCGCAATCGTATGCTGTTCGCTTAAATTGATCGTCATATTGATAGTTGGTTTAATTCCAAATATACTAAAATATTAATGAAACAATTACTTCGAACTACCTAACGTGTCTTCATAGACAGAAATCCATTTGTCCCATCCATCAAGCGTGCTCAAGGAACTATTGTGCCATATTGCACTAAAACATCCGCCAACTTCTTTGCATACTAAAATTATTTCTTGAATAAGTTCACGAGCCTCGTCTGGATTTAACTTCAGGTAGTTTTTTAAAGTAACATCCATCACTTGAAAAGGATAAATCATCAGATACGTTGCTTCGTTTTTTTCTAGATCAAACCAAGGAAATGGAGTAGCTATACTTGCCCGAAATCCAACAGCATCCGCATAACCCATCGTATAATCTTCCTCGATTCCGAGTTCAATTAATCGTCGATAAGTATCTGGAAACGTTAATTTTAAATAGTGCTGCCGACTTTTCGTAATTTTAGAACCAGTGATATTAACTAATGTTTGATATTCCAAAGTGAGTTGATCCTCTGATCGATTAGAACCATAAGACGGATGAATTCCGATGTTATGTTCACGATGAATAGTTTTGATTAAATCGTGCAAAGCCTTCGAATCAGGACGGATATTTTTGTCGTATTTACCATATTGACCAAGTAAAAAGAAAAAATGAGCTGGCAGGTTATTTTTTTTTTGTTGATTTAAAATATATTCAAATGTATCAAATGGATCTTTTTGGATATGTAAATAGGTTTTGATTCTGCGTTTAAAAGTAGAAAAATTCAGTGCTAGATTCTTAAATGTCGCCCCAATTGTTCTATAAACAGACCGATTGATAAAGGCCCAGGCGATGTCAATGTCATATGTGATGATAGGAAAATAGGTTGGTGTTGACATGTTTATAGTTGGAAACAAACGTTCCAATATTTTTTTGACTTCTAATGACCAACTATTGATGATGGGACGTTTTAAAAATCCTTGTTGAAAAGCCATACTTTGACACGCTCGAAAACGACCATGTTCATCCGCTTTAAACGGTAAATATTCTTCATATCGACTTAGTAAATAGAAACTCGCTGCTAATACATCAAACGATAGGACATGCTGCGTACCTACAATGGTGGTTTCTATGGATAGATTAAAATGAATGGATGATGTAGATATATTGTTTTCAAACAGCAATGAACTGGGCTGGATCGTTATACCTTTATTCGTAAAGACTTGATAAGAATAATTAATTTTAGGGCAGGCAGCAGTATTAAAATCTGTAATAGAGTGCGTGGTCTCAACCTTGAGGTTTAATAATTTTTGAAAAAAAATGTTCAATACGTATGATAGTCTGGAGCTATTTTGAGTAACTAAAAATAAGATTCTACGATCTTTAGACATAATTGGCACGTATTTTTCGGGCTTATACTTGACTGGGCTTCAATGTAATAGTTTTTTGAATGAAATATGAAAAAATTACTATAATTTAGTTATTTTGGTTTGAGATGTAAGATACAGATTTTTTAGAAAGTTATTGAACCCGTTTCCACATTTATCAACTCGTATTAGACATCAAGTCAAAATAGTATCATCATACATTTTTTTGCCGATTTACTTGAAATTATCAATCTAGTAAAGCTAATAATTTGAAACGATACAAAAAATAAATAAAGTCCAAATAATGATATTGCCAAGGGGGTGAAACCACTTTGAAAGAACCTTTGTCCAAGGGAATTTATTCTCTTGATAACTTTTGTATGGTTTTAAGAGCGAATAATAGAATAATTGAAATTTAAAATTATTTGATTGTTTATTATTTTTGTAATAACGATCTATTTATGGCGAATATAACTTTCCGAAGTGATCTTTGTTAGAGTAATTAACGGAATTAAGATAAATAAAACATTAAATTTATCCAATATATGTTGTTTTGTTTTAAAATATATCATATAATTATGATCGACAATCAATTCAAATCATGTAGATTGTAAAACTATTTTTTTATCTCCGATTATATACAAAAAAATATATACTCGAATATTAATATTAATGTTATGTCCAAAAAAGCAGTTGAAGAAAACGGAGGGATGAATTTAGGCGAAATAGGAATGATTCGTAATATATTGATGGGTGAACAAATCAGTAAATACGAACAACGATTTATTGACTTACAAGAAGAAATTAACTCATTGAAAGGAAGCCTATTAAAAGAAATAGAACATAATAAGAACAGAAGTGATTCCGCTTTAGATAGGATAGAAGAAAAGGCACAAAAGCGACTATCTAAAATGGAGGCGAATATGCTAGATGGTAATAAAAAAATTGAAGAAAAAATTAATCAAGCCTTATCCGAGAATAGAGCACAATTGGGAGAAATGTTGATACAGCTTGGTCAAAAATTAATGAGTTCTTAGATACATAAATGGAAAACACAAGGACGAAAACTGCTAAAAGTGAAGAAGCGTTGTTAGAAGAGCTTCGAGATATCCTCTTACGAGAGGATCGGCAGTCGCTATCCGAAGTTGAAGCATATATCACAAATCCTGAACGGTTTTCAAAACGTGTTCTTCCTATTATCGAAGAACAATTGGAGTTTTTTAAAAAACATTTTCCAGATGAATATAGAAAAGTCGTAGATCGACAAATAGAAGCACGTTTATCTACATTTAAAGATGATATGATCGGTCATTTGTCTCCTGTAATGGGTAAAATGATTCGAAAATATGTGGCACATCAGTTTCAAATACTAAAAGAAAAAATTGATAATACTGTTAAATCTACTTTTACTTTTAATTCTGTTAAACGAAAAGTCAAATCTACATTTTCTGGTGTAGATGAACGAGAGCTACTTTTAGTAGAACTAGATAATACAGTTATTGAAGAGGCATACGTCATTCAGCGAGATTCTGGATTATTACTAGGCAAAGCTTCCAGAGAAGAAACCCTGGATCAGGATGTAATAGCTGGAATGCTAACAGCAATTAAAGCATTTGTAGAAGATGCGTTTAAAAGGGAAAGTGAAGATTTAGAAATGATTCAATATGGAACGTACAAGATTTTTATTCAAGATTATCATTCGTACTATATTGCAATAGCACTTCAAGGCTCACTTTCTGCATCAGAAAAAGAAAAAATAATGACGCTGTCCCTTAACTTTGCTGAAAGAGAATTAAGAACTTTGAATAAGTTTACTGAAGAAACAATTAAGCATATTTCTTCTAAATTACATAAGTACTTCATTCAGAAAAAATAAAACAACCATCCAATTTATCCAATATATTTTAATATATTTAGTCAAAATTCGTGGTTAAAATAAGAGATATATAATAATAGGTGAATTTTATTGAATTAATAGCACTATTTAGTATCATAATTATACGAATATTGTGTACTAATTAAATCTATTATTTACTCAGTTCGTAAAGAAATACATAGGAAATAAATAACTTATGACAAGTAAAAAAGTCATCCTTTCTGGAAGTTTTGGTGTCGGAAAAACATCTCTTTTTAATAAATTTATTCACAATAAGTTCAGTGATAAGTACTTGACTACTATTGGAGTAAAGGTTAATAAAAAAGTGATAAATGTAGATGGAACAGAGTTGCCTTTGTTGATCTGGGATATCGCAGGAGAAGTGTCTCAAAATAAAGTACCTAACTCTTATTTTTTAGGAGCAAGTAGCGTCATTTATGTTTTTGACTTGACTCGTCCGCAAACCTACAAAAACTTACAGACGGATTTAGATTATCTCAAAGATTTACTTCCTGGCGGTGTTATTAAAGTCGTTGGAAATAAAAAAGATTTGATGACCCCAGAGGCAATAGAAGAAGTAAAAGCGAGTCTGCCCCTCCCTGTCGATATTGTAACTAGTGCTAAAACAGGAGAAAACGTAGAGGAATTGTTCCAACAACTAGGACGAGACCTCATAAGTGTTTAAGTATATATGAATGCATCAATTCTAGATAAGAGAGATACTTTTTCTAAATTTTCACAATTACTCCTAATTGATGAAAAAGGGTATATCGTAGAAAGCTGCGATTCTGTTTTTTCTACGAAAACAGTTAAACGAAAACCTATCCAAGATTGGCTACCTTTTTTTGAAAGCATTTTTCATCCATTGCAAGCTATGGATGTTGGCGCGCCTGAAATTCGATTCTCTAAAGTCGAAAGCCCTTCTAAATTTTTACCAGGTTACTACGACTTTACTTTTTCTAAAGCCAAGCTAGAAGACGCCGAGGGTATTTTATGGTGTATATTCGATTATACAGAATTATATACGAATTTGATGTTTTATCAACAACAACATAATGAATTGGAAATATATCGTCAATTTTATGAACTTGGCAACCAAAAATTAAAGCATACTTCTGAAATTCAAGATCGGAAAAATTTTTTTAAAGGATATTTGAAGCCTCAAAAAGAACGCAATTTCTACTCAGAAGTACATGACCTTTTAGTAGCTCCAGAAAATGCTTTGGATATATTTGCAGTTTTTAAAAATCATCCATCAGCACATCAACTCGATAACTTACAAGAAACTATAGATTCTTTTGGTACTATAAAAAATGACTACGATCATTTTCTAGGAACAAATATCGTAGAAGGTACGACGATAATACATTCGTTCAAAACGGTTGATATTATACAATTAATTCAAGAACGGATTGAGCGCAAGTTAGATCGAAAAATAGATTTGGCTGTTCAATATGACAATCAGCAAGAAAAACAATTGGTAGGAAATGTCAATGTACTTCAACAAATTCTCTTCCATTTGTTAGTGACCATATTTGAGCAATCTGACGAAGTAAAAGTAGATTTAATTATCAATTTTAAACAAAATATAGGTCAACTAACCTACCTTGTGCTTAAATTTATAGAAACGCCTGACTCTAATGGTACTTCTATGAATAGAATTCCAATAGATTTGATACTTCGATTATCTTTAGTCAAAAAGTTGATTACAAGTGTCAATGGTAGTATTGCATCTATCCAACCTCCGAACACCGCTTTAAATCTCGAAGTAAAGTTTCCTTGCCAAAGGATATAATTAATTTTTAAAATTTTTCAGAATAATTAAGCGACTGGCAGACAATTTGCATTTTTTTTCATAATTAAATTAACCATTTCCACTCTAAATTGTATTAATAGGGTATGGAACATTAGCCAAACACCTCATGTGCCAACTTTTGTCCTAAAATATTTGTATCTTATGGCTTAAGT
>JAHDFQ010000133.1 GCA_020628085.1 Saprospiraceae bacterium | reverse complement strand
CCCTTGCTAGGCGAAGGTTGTACCTTCGTCTGATATGATGCGCTGTATCTGACAGCATTTTAGCAGTATTGACAAATATGAATCAATGCTTACACATGCAAAACTGAATTTTGCAATCCTGATAATCGTAGGTACAACCTACGCTTAACACGAGGATTGAATTAGATGGTTTTATGTTTTGGTAAAATTCTATACCAAACTTTAGTGTTTTTAAAAGGTAGGGCAACCTTGCCCTTTTCTTAAATTGATTTTATCAAACAAATGAAACCTATAACCAACACTAAGACTAACAGAAGTGGGAGGAGATAATTTCACTCCCGCCCAATCATTATTTTTAGAATTATTAAAGCTTTGATGAGTCGCCAATCTCATGTTTATATTGTTTAGAGTGTAGCTAACCCCCAAAGTTAATCCTATTTGTCTTTCTTTTTCAATATTTCCCACTTTGAGAGACCTTTCATTTGAATCATTAATAATGACTTCATAAGATAACTTAATATTTCTATATTGACTAAAATGCACTCCCATATCAGCACAAAAATTACTTATAAAATTCCAAGTCAAGCCTAAATCTTGAGTAAAATAATTGAATTTTATTTCTTTACCATATTCAGAGAACACAAAACCAGGTTGTGCATAAGTATTATCATAATTCTTTTTAGTATAACTTATTTGATAGTACAACATTAGCTGTTTTCTAATACTTTGCTCTAATTTAATTCCTATAAATGGCTTATTGATTACAAAACCATTCTGTATATTGTCCTGAATATCATATAGTGGGTCATCATTTAACTTACTCAACCGCAGGGCATCTATACCAATAATAGGCATGATAGAAGTTTGGGCTATAGAAGTGGTAGCAGAAAATAAGAATACAATTAAAAAATATCGCATAAATAATGATTATTTTTTAACAATTTTTTTTGTCGCTATCAACTTGTCCTGTTCAAAAATATTCAAATAATAAAAACCAGATGAATACGAAGACAAGTCCATAAAAATTTGTTTGTCAACAGCATTTACTTCCTTTAAAATAAGGCCTGAATTGTTGACTAAGCGAATGTTATATTTAAGTGCGTTAGAAGGTATCTGTACTTCTACGTAATCTGTTGTTGGGTTGGGGAAGACGTTTATTAAAGACTCATTTACTTCTACTCCCGTTGTGCTAGTCACATTGCCTTTAGGGTCTGTTTTTATCAACCAGATCGTATCAAAATTATCATCATTCGGTGGATGACCAATATAACCTGTCATTATAAAACTGCCATCATTTAACTGCACTAAATCTTTTGGACTTCGTACCCCAAAATCATACGACTTCACGAACTCTACCTCGCCCAAAATATCTGTAACCAATAGTGTCACACCATTTCTATCCAGACAAGTAGCATAACCACCGTCATTAGTATGAGTAATTTTCTCGGCGAACCCTCCTACTTCGTCCAAATAATCTTTCAGCCAAATGACATTACCACCTGTGTCTATTTCCATCAAAAAAGGAGCGATGTAATTGTTGTCTGTAAATCCAGCATAACCAGAAATAACAAAGTTTTCATTTTCTGAGCGAACAATATCTTTAGCAAAGCTCGCCCCATTGATAGGATAATACTTTGTCCAAAGTGAATCACCAGCAGCCGTATATTTGCTAACCGCCATTTGTTTGAGCGATAAATTCATTTGTTCATCACTCAAGGCATATATATTGTCGGAATCATCAACCACCACTCCTACACCTTCCATCTCTATTGCATCTGGACTACTCCTTACAGTCTGCATCCATAAGGAATCACCAACATTGTTCGTTTTTAGGATAAAGGTTTCCTGTCGATTTGTAGTTGTTACTTCTGGAATAAACTGCCAACCCACTAAGACATAATCACCATTGGATAGTTGACTTGCTCCTTTAGACCAAGTTCTAACATCTTCTCCGTAGATGCCTTCCCATAATATCTCGCCTGTGGTATCTTGTTCACATAAATATGCAAAGCCTTCTTTAATAGTAGAGTTATTTTCATTACTAGTAAGCAAACCTGTTATAATGATATTATTATTATTGGGATTGGTAAACGAACAGGTTGGTGTAATTCCAGAATTAGGAATACGATTATACTTTTTCCAAATGAGTTCTCCATTTAAAGTATTAACTTTTCGAGTAATCATATCCCAGTTATAAGGATCATCGGACGAACAAGCCCCTGTACTGTAAAGATATACATGGTCATCGTCAATGCTATTGATACTTTGGACTGCTTCATTAGCTAAATCCTCTAGATTGGGGTATCTTTTAAAAAAGGATTCTTGTGAGTGAAGGCTTAGAAAAAAAGAAGTAAATATGGTAACTAATGCGAGTCTGTACATCTCTTTTAAAATTGATACCATACTTCTACTAAAGCAGAAGTATGGCAGTGATAAAATTTATTCTTTAACAATTTTTTCTACATAACTGTATTGAAAAGTTTGCATCATCATCAAAGTAATAAATAGAACGTGCATCTACGTTTAAATAATCATAGACACGATCGTAGTAGGGAAAATCAAAACCTAACTCAAATCGTTTAAACCATGATGATTCACCTCCGTTTTCTAACGTCAGTGAAGTATAATCATCTAATTCTATGTATTCGTCTTGAAAACTTATAAATTTATACTCTTGACCAAGCAATAAATTTATTGGAATAAGTAAAAGAATAGATAAATTGAATAAAATTATATTTTCCATGTGATTTGTAGATTAAGGTAGTATACCTCTTAAAGAGTATACTACCATTAATATTAAATAAAATCATTTAAAGTTCACAGCAACACCGTTCATTGAAGATTGTATCTTCAATGAAATGTTTTATGCGTCTCTGAACTTAAGCCAACAGTGTATTATAGTTTTCGGAGCAAACTATTGATACGAAATAGCTATTACCAGAACATTAAAATATAATGACTACTTCAAAAACTCAATAGCCAAAGGATATTTATAAAACACACCATCGTTGGCTTTAACTGCTCCCAAAATGGTGAAAATGAGTGAAGCAAGCCATAAAACAACAAGCATCGGAATACCGATTAATACAAAAATCAGAATGGTACAAATGATCGTATAAATAGTCAGGCTAATCATCCAATTGATAATGTTTTTCCCATGTTGATCGACCTCATAGCTTTGATCTTTATTGGTTGCCCACATCACAATAGGCAGTACGAACCCCGCAAATGGCATCATCACACCAGCTAATTGAGATAGGTGCATCAACATACAAAACTGGTTGAGTTCCATATTCCAAGGTCGATACTCTAGGGGTTCATTTCTACGATTAAAAAAATCATCATCACGTCTATCGTCGTGTTGATTTTCAAATTGATCGTCGTCTTCATAAGGTTGATTTTGCTCTAACATATCATTTGTTTTTTAGTAAGTATTTCAATGTTTATTTATACAATTCGCACTACCGACTGAATCCCATCCAATTTTTTAAGTGCTTTAATCGCCACTGTAAGTTGGGTCGTGTTGGTTACAATAAGTTTGACATTTCCTTCAAAATAGCCTTCATCACCATCAATATGAAAAGATCGAATATTGAGTCCCAGATTATTGGAAATTTCTTGCATCAAGGTTTGAATCACTCCGATTCCTTTATCTTCTCCTGTAATTAAAAGTTCCGCCACAAATTCATTATCCACAGCAGAAGCCCATTCGGCTTTCATAATCCGATAGCCATATTGCGCCATTAATTGTGTGGCGTTGGGGCAAGAAGCGCGATGAATCTTACAGCCTGCATTGGACATATACGCAAAAATATCATCTCCTTGAACGGGGTTACAGCAAGAAGACAGCGTAAATTTGAATTGATCCTCATGTTGACCATTGATGATGATCTTAGGGCGTTTTTTATTGGATTTTCGTTTTCGTTTGATGATAACAGGCTCTTCATCCTGCTCGGTATCTTCAGCAACCGTCTCTTTGATGTACACCAATTTATTATTTTCTATCTCAAACAATTTATTGATTTCCGAGACAGATAATTTTTCAGTAGCATACGCAAAATATAAATCTACCCGTGATTGGAAATTATAATGTTTGACTAGAGTATCAACATTTTCTTCAAAATCAATTTTTAGGTTTTTGAACTTTCGTTCTAAGGCTTCTTTACCGAAAACACTTTGTTTGCGTCGTTCTTCTTTCATCGAAGAACGAATTTTTGAACGGGCTTTCCCTGTCGCTACCATTTTTAACCAACCTTCGCTTGGCTTTTGGCTTTTGTTGGTGGTTACCGAAACCTGATCGCCATGTTGCAACTGATATCCCATTGGAACGAGCTTGTTGTTCACTTTTATGGCAGTGGCATGATAACCAACTTCGGTATGAATATCGAAAGCAAAATCAAGCGCCGTTGCTCCTTTTGGAAGAATACGCATGTCGCCCTTAGGCGTATAAACATAAACTTCCTCTTTAAATAGATTGGTTTTAAAATCAGAAATAAATTCTACAGCATCGGTATCATTATCTTTATTATCAAATAAATCTCGGATGCTACTCAGCCAGCGATCATACACATCGGGTTGTGAATTGACACCTTTATATTTCCAGTGTGCCGCAAAACCACGTTCTGCAATATCATCCATGCGTTGCGAGCGAATCTGTACCTCTACATATCGACCATTTGGACCAATGACAGTCGTATGTAAACTTTCATAACCGTTTGATTTTGGTGTGGTTACCCAATCTTTAAGTCGTTCTGGAATTGGATTGTAAATATCGGTGACGGTAGAGTAGACCAACCAACAAGCGGGTTTTTCTTTTTTTGGTGGAACATCTACGATGATACGAACCGCAAATAAATCATAGATTTCTTCAAACGCTACTTTTTTATTTTGTAGCTTATTCATAATCGAATAAATAGATTTTGGACGCCCTACAATTTTGTAAGGAATATCCATTTCGTCCATTTCTATTTTTAAAGGTTCTATGAATTTATCGATATATTCATTGCGAGCTTTCTTCGTTTCTTGTAATTTTCGAGCAACACCATGATACGTTTCGGGATCACGAATTTTAAGACATAAATCTTGATATTCTGTTTTGAACGCATACAAACCCAAACGATGAGCTAGTGGTGCGTATATATATTCTGTCTCGGAAGCGATTTTGAGTTGTTTATGACGAGGCATTGAGCCAAGCGTACGCATATTATGCAAACGATCTGCCATTTTAATCAACACTACTCGAACATCTTCAATTAGTGTTCCTAATACTTTTTTAAAGTTTTCAGCTTGTGGACTTTCTGCATTGACTGAGTGATCGAGTTTAGTTAAACCATCTACAATTTTGGCAATTTTTTCCCCAAATTGGTCTTGAATATCTTTGAGCGTAATGGGCGTATCTTCTACTACATCATGTAACAAAGCACTCACAATAGCCGTTGGACCTAGACCAATTTCTTCTGCACAAATTTGAGCAACTGCGATGGGATGCAATATGTATGGTTCACCTGACTTACGACGTTGTGGGGCATGTGCTTTCACCGCTAATTCGTAGGCACGAAATATCTGGTCTTCATCAGTTGCATCCATACCTGTTTTGATCTTAGAGACCATTTCGGTATAGGCATCAAAAATAGTAATTTTTTCGGCTTCTAATTGCTGATCTGTAATGACACTCATCTGCTTTATCTGTTTCGTGAACTTGCTTGTAGAAATTTATTTATTTCTAGCTTGGTCTAATCTTTCTATCTGCTCAATACTTAAACCTGTTACGGTCGAAATAGCCTTGTATGTCATACCTTCTTTCAAACAGCGAATAGCAACTTCTTTAATTCCTTGCTCAATTCCTTGCTCAATTCCTTGCTTGTACAAACCATCTTGTTGTATATCGTATGTGATTGGCATAGTCCTAATAATTTTAGTCGTTAATAATTCTAATTTACGTAATCTTGATAAAATAATCAGTTGTCGCAAATATTTTGATAACTCTTTATTTGAATCGCATACCGCTCTCAATTGTATGACGATAAAACGTAAAATAGATTCAGTTCTTTCCTCTTCGTAGTTACTCAACAGAGCCAGTAAAACGACTTCTGGAATTTGTGAACTTAATAATTCTGTTGTATTTAAATCATGTATATTAATCAAATCAAACCCTCTAAAGATTTCTTTGTCTTTTAAACTTGTTCGCATTTTGGGTTTCTGCTTACCAAGGAAAATAACAACATGATGTATAGGTAATCTATGTTTGCTGTAAGCAAGTCCGTGATATTCGGACATCCTATAAACCATATCTTTATCATCTTTAGTCTGAAACTCAATATGCAACAACAGTTTTTCGTCTTCTTCTGTTAAAATTTGGTAGAAGAAGTCCATTTCACGTTCTACTGTTTTGGTCAACTTGTCAGGAAGTGGTTTATAAGATTTTATCTTCAATCCAAGTTCTTGTTCAATTAACGGTATAAAGAGTGCTTCGGAATTTTCTTTAAAAATCCGATCATACAGATTACCTTGTTTTTGGTTTTTCTCTATTTTGTTTTTCATTATACGAATATAACGATTTTAATCATAAGATGCTTGTGCTAATGAACCAATTAATTGAAGTCAGTGTTTATGATTCAAATTAAACATATGAAAATCCATTTCCTACATCTTACCAACCTGATTCCTTTTAAACCTTTAAAGGAAATTATTTAGAATATGAAGAGAGGAGTATCTATATCTCAAATAATATTCTCATCTGTATTTACTATTTTTGCAAAAAATTATATCAATCATAAAAGAGGAAACATCTTTTTAGTATGCAACAATTAAGCGATCAAGAAATAGTGCGCCGTGAAGCACTCCAAAAAATACGTGATTTAGGTATTAATCCATTTCCAGCTGAGCAATTTAAGGTAACGTTCAAAACAACCGATTTTGGAACGGCTGATTTTGTAAAACAGCTAGAAGCAGAACTGATGAACATAAAAGGGATAGATGCCGAGAAAGCGGTGAAATTATCAGAAGCACTTCGAGGAAATCGCTTTAATGCATCTAAAA
Organism: Saprospiraceae bacterium; assembly: GCA_020628085.1. Classification (GTDB taxonomy): domain Bacteria; phylum Bacteroidota; class Bacteroidia; order Chitinophagales; family Saprospiraceae; genus JAHDES01. Next base: position 6,504 of record JAHDFQ010000133.1, on the reverse strand, counting down.
TATTAGCGAATAAAGATGTAGTGAGTGAGATTGGTATTGGTGAAACTTTGGAATTTGATGATGGTTCACCTAGTCAGTCTTTTACGGATTATGCTAACGGTATTCGTGCTAAAGCATTAGGAGATTATGATGTAAGTAAATTACCAGAAGTGAGCATTGCAGGACGATTCATGGGACAACGTGGCCCTTTCGCAAAACTGCAAGATGCTTATGGGCGAGTTCAACTGTATATCAATAAAAAAGAGCTGGGTGATAATGAAGAAGAACTTAAACGTAATCAGGCTTTACTAAAATTACTGCACATTGGTGATTTTATTGGTGTGAAAGGATTCCTTTTTTCAACAGGAATGGGAGAGGTTTCTATTCATGTGAAAGAATTGACGTTTTTGAGTAAAGCATTGAAAAGTTTACCAATAGTCAAAACAGATAAAGATGGAAATGTTTATGACGCTTTTACAGACCCAGAATTACGTTACCGTCAACGATACGTTGATTTGGTAGTCAATCCGCAGGTGAAAGATATTTTCTTGAAAAGGACAAAAATCATTCAATCTATGCGAAACTACTTCAATGAACACGATTGGTTGGAAGTAGAAACACCTGTTTTGCAGCCTATTCACGGTGGTGCGGCTGCACGTCCATTCGAGACCTATCACAATACTTTGGATATGCCACTGTATATGCGAATTGCCAATGAGTTGTATCTAAAACGATTGATTGTTGGTGGTTTTGATGGCGTATATGAGTTTGGTAAAATGTTCCGTAACGAAGGAATGGATCGTACCCATAATCCAGAATTTACATCTATGGAAATTTATGTAGCCTACAAAGACTATATTTGGATGATGGAAATGGTAGAAGAATGTTTGGAGCGTGTAACCCGTGAGGTAACAGGGGGGACAGAAGTACAAGTGGGTGAAAACACCATCAATTTTGCTGGCCCATATCGACGGTTAAGTATGGAAGATTCGATTGAAGAATATACTGGTGTGGACATCAAAGGAATGGATGAAGCGGCTTTGCGAGACGTATGTAAATCTATGCATATTCCTGTGGATAATACGATGGGTAAAGGAAAATTAATCGACGAGATTTTTGGTGAAAAAGTAGAAGCTCAATTGATTCAACCAACTTATATTACGGATTATCCGATAGAAATGACACCTCTAGCAAAGAAACACCGCAGCAAAGAAGGTCTAGTAGAACGATTTGAGTTGTTTGTCAACGGAAAAGAAATAGCGAATGCTTACTCTGAGTTGAACGACCCAATTGACCAACGAGAACGTTTTGAAGATCAGTTAAAATTGGCTGCCCGTGGCGATGATGAAGCTATGGTGTTAGATGAAGATTTTTTACGTGCTTTAGAATACGGAATGCCGCCAACCTCTGGTTTAGGTATTGGTATTGATCGTTTAACGATGATGTTGACAAACAATACCTCCATTCAGGAAGTTTTATTTTTCCCACAGATGAAAGCGGAGAAGCAGGGAACGGAAGCAGAGTAATTCGCCACGGCGATTTTTAGATATTGAAACCCTTGTAAGTATTTCGTATATTTATGAGGGTTTTGTTTTATAATAACATTATATAGATTTCTATGTCAACAGAAAAACTGATTGTTCGTAATTTCGGGCCAATCAAAGAAGCAGAGATTGACCTTAAAAAGGTAACTATTTTTATCGGTGAGCAAGCTGGTGGGAAAAGTACTTTGGCGAAGTTGGTGGCTTTGGTGAAGGAGAATGATTGTTTTTTTCAGCCTTCTAGGATTTTAAGTCAAGGTTTAGATCAATACAGTATCAAAACCTTTTTGCAAAAAAATACATATATCGAGTATTCTAATGATGATTTTTCATTTTTTATCAAACCTACACATAATCAGGAAATTACACACACAGCTTTTATTCAAACAAAAAATTCTTATTTTGATAATTTGTATAAAGATTTCAAAAAATTAGAGAGTGATCTGTCTCTTATAATAGACAAAAAATCAAGTGCTGTCAAGAATCAAAAATATGATGAAGCTAAAGCACTTAAAGAAAAAGAGTATGAATATTTACGAGAAATAAGTCTTATAAACGAAGATTTAAATGATAATACAAGCACGCCTTTGTACTATCCTGCAGAAAGACATTTTTTGTCTAGTATTGCAGGATCTTTGATTAATATGAATAAAAATGATATTCCTTTACCAAAGAGTATCTTAAATTTTGGGAGCTTATATGAACAAGCTTTATCATATTTGAGTACAGCAGATTTTGAAAGGTTTGACCTTTCTTACAACCATAATGATCGAGTTATTTCGTATAAAGGTGGGAAATCTACAAAAATACAATATAGTTCTTCTGGCATACAATCAATATTACCCATCTTAATGGTTACATCTCATATTGTTATAGAAAACCAACAAAATGATACTTTCAGAAAACATAAACTTTTCTCTTTTATAGTGGAAGAACCTGAACTCAACCTATATCCAACCACTCAAAAAAAATTAGTAGAATATCTACTTCTTAATTGCTGTATGGGAAGAAGTAGTCTAATCATCACCACACACAGTCCATACATTTTATCGACTTTCGACAACTGTATTCAAGCAGGAAATGCTGTTAAAACTCGCCCAGAATTAAAAGAAAAAGTGGAAGCTATTTTGCCATCCAAATATCATTTAGATTATGATGATGTAGCAGTATATTATGTTGCTGGTGGTACAGTAAAGTTAATTATGAATGAGGAATATAAGGGAATTGATACAAATGCAATTGATGATGTTTCCGAGAATTTAGGAAGTGTTTTTGATGAATTATTAGCCCTTCAATATCAAGATTAAATGATGTGTTGTAAAGAAGTAATTAAGAAAACTGGAGGTGATTCTGCTTGTTTTGATAAAAAGACAAGTGCTAAAGAGAAGAATCGAACTTTTACAATTGAATATCCTAAAGGTGAACAATTTTGTAGAATACATGTAGATGACTGCTTGGTCAAAAGTAAAACTGTCCAAAAATGTGATTACGCTTTTGTTCGATGTTCTACTAAAGATGTTTATTATATAGAGTTAAAGGGCTTGAAAATAGATAAAGCATTTGACCAAATTGTAGAGACAATCAATACACACTTTCTAACTACAAAAGATAAAGTTTACGGGTTTATTATTGCAACTAAAACAGTTCCTCAACAACGACAAAAAAGTAGAATTTTAAAAGCAAAATTTGCTAAAAACCATGGTGTAAAATTAGAAATAAGTTCGATAAAACATATTCATAGGATTATATGATTACTTAAATAACAGTACATAAGTATGTACTAATTTTCTGTTTTTTTAATTTTTAGCATCATTTTTTCTAAGTTTAAATTTTAAGCATTATGTTAGATCGTTTAACACTAATTAACTGGATTAAGAGTTGATTAACAGTAGGAAAAATTTATACCTTGAAAGGTATAAATTTTATTGATAAGAAATTAGTGAGATATGCTTAGTGTAAGTATTTTAGATGACGACCCCAAAATTATAGATTTTTTTAGAGAAACTACTTTCGATACACCAGATGTCGTTTGTGTAAAAACAGCACAGACGATAGAAGATTACTTTATGCAACCTTTAAAAGATGAAGGTGCAGACCATTTCTTGTTTTTAGATGTTCACTTAGGAGACATGTCTGGGATTGCTAGTATTCCTGAGATCTTGGAAAGTTATCCTAAAATTGAAATTATTATATATTCGGTAGACGAAGAATATCACCATCTAATTACCGCTTTCAAGTTAGGAGCAGTCGGCTACATTATCAAACAATTTAATAGAGAGTTGTTAGTTTCTTATTTTGAGATTCTATCAAAGGGAGGAGCAGCCATTAGCCCGCAAATGGCAAAAAAACTTATTTATTCCGTGAATGAGTCTCGTATAGATAAGCAGTTGGCTAAGCGGTTTTCTACTAAGGAACTTCAATTATTATCACTTCTTTCTGAAGGTTGGACATATCAGTATATAGCGGATAATATGGATATGTCAGTAGATGGCGTTCGTTACTATATCAAGAAAATTTATAAAAAAATGAAAGTCAATTCTAGAGCAGAAGCAGTTAAAGTTTTTCAAAATTTAAGATAGTAATGTTCCGAATTCGATGGATACTTCTTTTTGTGTTTTTTGGTATTACGAGTCAGATTAAAGCTCAATATAGCGATCAAACTGTAAAGATTGATGCACTCAAAAGCAGTATTGAGCAATTCGATTGGGATAGGGCCAATTCTATTCTTCAACTGATTGATAAAAGTCAACTCACTCCTGAATCCTATATCAATTATCTTATTTTTAAAGGAAAAGTTAGTGTTCATAATAAGGAATATGACCTAGCAGAAGCTAGCTATAAAGAGGCTATCAATCTTTGCGAAGTTCATCAGGATATTACCAAAAAAGCGGATGCTTTATATTTTTTAGCTGTAGCACATTATAGACAAAATGATTTCGATGCAGTAGAGAAAACAGCTAGAATACTTTTAAAATTTAAATTGATTCCAGACTACAATGATAAAATTGATGAAATTCCAGATACATATAATATATTAGGTCTAATTGCCAAAAGAACAGGTGATTTGGATAAAAGTATCGAATATTATGAAGCAGGACTTCAAGAAAACTTAATGTATAATCATGCGGAGGATGTTGTTTTCTATACCAATCTCACAAACGCTTATCGACTAAAGCAGAACTACATCAAAGCAGCTCAATATGTCATTAAATTATTGAAATTAAATGAAAAAAATGGGAACATGATATTGCTGGCAAACAGCTATATTATGTTAGGAGATTTATATATATTACAAAATAATCCCAATAAATGCTTAGCGTTTTTAGACATTGCAGAGGATTATATATGTCCACATTACAAAGAAGAAGAGGGATTATATCACTCAGTAATAGCAAGTATGGGCGAAGCCTATTTAAAGTTAAAAGATTATTCCAAGGCTCATAGTTATTTTTTACAGGATAGTACTTTTAGATCACAGACGGATGATTATTATAATATAGTTCGATCAAACCTAAATTTGGGTTTATATTATCAATCACAGTCTGAATATAAATTATCCAAGCACCTTTACTCTCAAGCGGAGTACCTTATCGAAAAATATAATTTTAAGAATTTTCAACAGCAACTGTATACCGAAAAAGCTATTTCACATTATCACCTGCAAGAAAAAGATGCTGCCATTCAATATTTATATAAAGTAATCAATAGGTCAGGTATCTATCCAGACTTCGAAAAACAGCAACTCGCATATAAGTGGCTTTCTAAAATACAAAAAGAAAGAGGTCAAACATCCGAAGCGCTTGATTTATTAAATCAAGCTATTCTATATGGTGATTCTCTACAAAAACAGCGACTTTCCTTTGAAACAACTTCATTCATATTAGATTATGAAAATGAAAAAGAACGACTACAGTTTCAAAAGCAACAAAAAATAGATAAAGACAAACTAGAGCATACTAAACAGTTAAATATAGTTTTAGCAGTTTTTCTACTTTTGGCTAGTGTTATTATTTATATGATATTTAAAAATTACCAGTACAAAAAAAAATATTCTGATCAGCTAGATGTAGAAGTCAAGGAAAAAACTACGGAATTAGAAATAGCTAATCAATTACTAGAAAAATCAAATGAAGAACTAAGATTGTTTTATGCTACTATTGCACATGATCTTAGATACCCTATATTAAACGTTCAATCTAATTTAGACAACATAGAAAAAGAAGGAAACAACACTATTCATTCACTGGTACGTCAAAGTCGACTTGCTTTGGATCGGCTCTTCCAATCATTTGAAAAAATGATGAATTTTTTTCGATTAGAACAAGAGCCCTTAACCTTAAAAAAAGTAGAGCCTAGTTCTCTTTTAAAAGATATTTTAATAGAGTTGGAGAGTATTAACGAACTGAGGAATCTAAATATTCAAATCAAAGCACTACCATCCATACATGCCGATGTACTATTGATTAGGCAAACTTTCATTAATCTTATCTTAAATGCGGTTAAATATACTGAAAACAAAAAAAATCCATTGTTGACTATTGAATCCAAACAAACTCCTGAGTGTGTTTATCTCTTTTTTAAAAATAATGGAGAAAAAATTCGCACCGATATAGAATCCAAAATATTTCAGTCGTTTGTAACAGATAAACGAGCAGGGCACAATAGCATCGGAATGGGTTTATTTATAGTCAAAAGAATTATGGAAAGACATAAAGGAACAGTACATTTTTATAATACAGAAGATGGTTATACTGTTTTTGAATTGATGTTTCCCAAGGCACAAGTAAAAAATAAATTTACTTTTTTGAATTAAGTAGTCAGTCAAAATTACTTGCCTGCCAGCCGCAGGCAGGTATAATAAAACCGTCCTTCAAAAATTGACTAAGAAACTGAATACTTGAAAGTTACCTGCCTGCGGCAGGCAGGCGGAGGAAATATTTGAAGGACTTGAAGGTTTTATTATACTAACCTGCCCGACGGCAGG